>VFKQ01000105.1 GCA_009885445.1 Anaerolineaceae bacterium
ACTTGCGTTTCACTTATCCCACAGGATTAGAGGCGCTCAAAGATATTTCGCTGACGATTGAGTCAGGTGAGCAGGTGGCCATCGTCGGTCAGAATGGCGCGGGCAAGACGACTCTGGTGCGACACTTCAATGGGCTTTTGCAACCCGCCTCGGGCGCGGTGTGGGTCGGGGGTTGGGACACGAAGTCGCACTCGGTGGCGAAACTTGCGTCGCGGGTCGGATATGTTTTCCAAAATCCAGATGAGCAGTTATTTTCAAAAGATGTGGGCACTGAAGTCGCATTCGGCCCGCGTAATTTGGGTTACTCGCGCGAGAAAACCGAAACGCTGGTGAAAGAAGCGCTGGAGGCCACCGAGCTTTCAGAAAAGCGCGCGACGAATCCGTATGACCTTTCGGCGACGTGGCGCAAGATGGTGGCGATTGCGTCGGTGATCGCAATGGATACGCCGGTTGTGATCTTCGATGAACCAACGACGGGACAGGACGCGGCCAACATTGCGCGCATTGCAAATGTGATTGCGAAATTAAAGTCGCAGGCCAAGACGGTGATCACGATCACACACGATATTGATTTTTGCGCCGAGAATTTTGAGCGCGTCATCGCGCTGGCGCAGGGACAAATTTTGTTGGATGGCGCGGCAGGTGATGTGTTTGCGCAGGCGGATGTTTTGGCGACAACTTATGTTGACCCGCCGCAATTGACGCGCCTGGGAAATAAGTTGGGATTTAAAAACGCAATCAGAAATCAAGATGAATTTCTGATTGCGTTGAGGGGTTAATTAAGAATCCGCGTAATCTACGCCAATCTTCACGAATATAAAAAATTAGCCAGCCAACTGACAGTTTATTCCAAAAAAATAGGGTGGTCGAGTAGCCGCGCTCTTTGCGGCGTATCGAGACCCCAAACCGCGCGTAAAGGTGGTCTCGATACGCCCCTCGGAGTACCTCGGGGCTACTCGACCACCATTTGATTCGAAGCTAGAAAAATTCGCGCAAATTCGCGCGGATTAGCAGATAAACGAATCGACTAAACGCTCGCGCGCACTGCATTGCATCGCGCGCAATTATCCTTGTCGCATAACAAAGCCAGCGGGTTTTCTTTAATCACCATCTGCACCACTTCAAATAAACGATTCAAGCGCACGGCTTCGATGAGCGCGTCGCCGATGACGATGGAGTCTGTCTCGGCTTCGAGAGTCTTGGCCAGTGCGTCGAAGCCAGCCGAGTCGCCGGGGAAGCCCGTGCATTCGACGATGCGCGCGGGACGATGATCGGGCTTCGAAAGCGCCCAGCGGATGAATTGTTTGCGACCGGCCAGTTTCTCGGCATAGTGAATGCTGGTGTTCACGCAGTGATTCACGCCGTCCGCGCCGGCGCTATGGTCCACGCCCATGAGCAGGACCCAGCCGTTGCGTTCAGCCAACGCGCCGATGGGCGCCAGCGGGTCGAAGAGAGTCTGCTTATCGAGCGCATAACGCGCGTTGACTCCGCTAAACGAATGCGTCGGATGCGTAGTCCGCTCTTCGGGCGCGCGGCGACGCAATGTTTCGGCGAGGATGCCGATCTCGGAGTCGACGGGCAGGTTGCGGGTGAAGGGCAGGGCGTCTCGGTTGGCCTGACCCGCTCCATAGTCCATGGCGTTGTTCGGCGGGCCTACTTCGGGGACGACCATGGTCTGATAGGTGAAGGCGGGCATGACGAGCGAGTCTACTGATTCGCTCAGTGCGTCAATCACCGTCCGTGCTCCGCCCTCCACGCGGCCAAATTTTTTTAGCGATCCATGCGCGATGACAGCCTGCCCGCGAATGGGCAAAGACTGAAAGCCGGAAATTAAATCGCGCGCTGTGATCATTGATTCACCTGGTTACTGATGACTGATTACTGAAAACTGGAGACTGAACACTGTCTACTTCCCCGTCCATTCGGGTTTGCGTTTTTCAACGAAGGCGGCCATGCCCTCTTTCTGGTCTGCGGTGCTGAATAAATTATAGAATTCTTTTTTTTCGTCGCTGAGCGCTTCGGCCAAAAATTCTTCATAGGCGTGATTAATCATTTTCTTTGCCGAGGCCACTGCGCGCGGCGCGCGCGAGGCGATCTCCTCGGCGAGTTTAAGCGCCACGTCGAGGTACGCATCCAGCGGGACCATGTGGTTGATCAGGCCCATCTGCAACGCTTCTGCCGCCGACAGGGTGCGGTTGTTGAGCATCATTTCCATGGCGATGGCCTTGCCCAGCGCACGCGTGAGTCGTTGTGTGCCGCCCGCGCCCGGGATAACGCCGATGGTAATTTCGGGCTGTCCGAATTTGGCCGTCTCGGAGGCCACGATCATGTCGCAGGAGATGGCGAGTTCACATCCTCCGCCCAGCGCCCAGCCGGACACCGCCGCGATGACTGGTTTGCGTAACGTGCGCATGCGCCCGTAGCGGGCGATGGGGTCGTTGTCATACATTTGCTGGACAGATTTATCGGCCATCTCTTTAATATCTGCGCCGGCGGCGAAGGCCTTGGCACTGCCGGTGATCACCATCGCGCCCACGGCGGCGTCTTTGTCGAAGTCAGCCAGCGCGTCGGTCAGTTCGCTCATCAGGATGTTGTTGAGCGCGTTCAGCGCCTCGGGGCGGTTGAGCGTGACGAGGCCGACTCGTCCGCGTATTTCGGTGAGGATGCTGGTGTAGGTCATTTTGACTCCTGGTTTTCTATGGCGATTCTACACGAGAAATGGATTCGTGCCACGGATGAGCATCAGTTTTTTGGAAAACATCTCAACACGAAGGGCACCAAGTACACAAAGGTGGCGTTCTTGACGATTTTCGGCTCTTTACCCTTCGTGTACTTTGTGTTTAAAAAAGATTAACTCAAAATTTTGACGGACACCCTCATGCCACATTTTCCTTGACGCTACCTCGCCTCGGTGGTAACTTTATCATTATCCAAGTTTTCGGAGCTTTCAAATGGATTCCCATACCCTCACACTTCTGCTTGACACCACCCTCGTCGTGGCCGCGTTTCTGGCGCTGTACTTTCGTCCGCGCATTGGCGGGACTCTGGCCGTGGGCTTGCGCCTGATTATGGTGGGCGTGTTTATTTTGGGCCTGACCCATCTGGCCGATACTTTGATGAAGGATTACATCGAAAGTATAGATGCAGTCACCCGTCCGCTGTTGCATCGCGGCTTGAACGTGGTCGGTTTCCTCTTCATCTTCGGCGGGTTCTTGCGCATGAGAGCCGCCATCGAGTCGTAATATGGACACGAACCAGAAGATAGACGTTTACAAGGAAGTATTGACCGCCATTGTCCAGCGGTTTTTTGCTTTGCTCGGCGAACCTGCTGTGCGCAAAGCGCGGCGCGTGTACGGCTTGCAAGTGCAGGACGATGGCATGGTCGTCGGTTATCAAGGCGATGGCATGATCATTGTGCAGGGGCTGGTCATCGAGTACATGACCTTGCTGGGCCCGCAGGCGTTGACGTTAACCCAGCGCGCGCTGGAGCCGACCATGAAGCGCAACCCTGAAGTTAAACTGCCCACTTTGTTGAGTTAGCCGTTTTTGTTTTTTTGCCGCGCACAATTTGTGCGCGGCATTTTTTATTTTAAAGCAAACAGTGCGCCCATCTCGGCAGTGGACTGGAGAATTAAATCTGCGCCGCGTTTTTTTAATTCGGCTTCTTCGCCGAAGCCGCACAGCACGCCCACGGTTTGCGCGCCAGCAGATTTTCCGGCGCGGATGTCTACAGTGGTGTCGCCAATCATTAAACACGACCCGGGCGTGACGCCCATTTTTTGAGCGGCATAGATCACAGGGTCTGGGTAGGGTTTGGTGTGCGCCGCAGTGAGTGCAGTGACGATGACGTCAAAGTGGCGCGTCAAATTAAAATGGTCGAGGAAGGCGAGGGTGCTGACTTGCGGGCGGGCGCTGACGACGGACATGGGGAAGCGGGCGTGCAGGGCCTCGAGCATTTTGTCCACGCCGGGGACGAGCAGGAACGCGCTTTGAGCGGGCCGTCGGTGGCGAAAAAGCCAATTGAAAGCTGAAGCCAGTTCGAGGTCGAGCCCGAGGCGGTCGGGGAGGCCGAGCAGGGCGTTGGCGGGCGATTCGATCCACATGACGAAACGTCGCGCGGCGTGGTCGGGGTCGTGAAATATCCAGCGCGGCAGGGCGTGGGTGATGCGGCGGGCGTAGAGGTCGTCTGTGTCGCTGAGGGTGCCGTCTACGTCGAAACACAAGGCGCGAACTCGGGAAATGTCGAGGCTCATGCGCGCATTGTAATCTGAAAGAGTGGTCGCGAATGATTATGCTATACTTTCAGAAGTCATATGTTGCGTAATAAACCTGTTCACGAAGATCGTACTCGCGCATTACTTGAGTTGCTTTATCACGTCAGTCGTGAGGTGGCCACCGCGCTGGATTTGCGCACGGTGCTTCAGCGTGTGTTGTTTGAGGCGATGCGCAATGTGGGCGGGGAGCGCGCGAGTATTGTGGTGTTGGATGAGGCCGGCAAGCCGCTGGACGCGACGATTGTGTATGGGCATGAGTTTCATGAGCATACCACCCAGCAATTGCGCGACACCGTGGAGCGCGGACTGGCCGGTTGGGTGGTGCGCGAACGCAAACCCGCGCTGGTGCTGGATACTTCGCGAGACGAACGTTGGTTGCGCCGCGCAGATGATTCGAGCGCAAAGACGGGGGCCAAGTCTGCGATTTGTGTGCCTTTGCTGGCGCGTGAGAAATTGGTGGGCGTGCTGACGCTGGTACATTCCATCCCAAATGCTTTTAATGAAGACCATTTTGAATTGATGCAGGCCATCGCGGACCAGGCGGGCGTGGCGGTGTTGAATGCGCGTTTGTATACCGAGAGTCAGCGGCAGGCGCGCGTGATGACGGCGCTGGCCGAGAGCGCGGCTTCGATTAACACTTCTTTACGTTTGGATGAGGTCTTGCAACGTATTCTCAACCAGACCATTCAGGCCTTGCAGGTGGAGACCGCCGCAATTGCATTGACGGATGCACAAACCGGCGAACTGGTCTTTCACGCGGCGACGGGCCAGAACGCGGGTAACATCATTGGTCTGCGTGTGCCAGCCGGCGAGGGGCTGACCGGGGCCATCACCCACGACGGGCGCGCGCTGGCAGTGACGGTGACAGACAGCGATAAAAACTTTCCTGACTTGAAACGCTTCGGCGGAATCAGGCCGCGCGCTGTGGCCGCCGCCCCGATCCAAACCCAGGCCGGGCTTATCGGTATCCTGGAGGCGATCAACCCGATCAGCGGCGCATTCGACTCAGACGCCCTGCTGGTGCTGACGGGTTTGGGAAGCCTGGCCGGCACAACCATTCAGAATGCGCAACTCTACGAGCAATTGAATTCAGCGCACACGCGCTATCGTGAATTGTTTGAAGATAACATAGACCCGATTCTGATCACCGACTGGCAGGGGCGTGTTCTTGAGGCCAATCGTCAGGCGCGGTTATTGAGTGGCTATGCTAATGATGAGTTGCGCAAGTTGAGCATAGACCAGTTGCACGATGTGGTCTGGAGTCAAACAGGCGAGGCCTTTGCCCTCCTGCACAACAGCGAGTCGCACGCTTATGAATCTTTGTTGCATAAAAAAGATTCCGGCACGATCCCCGTGGAAGTGCACGTGCGCCGCGTGGAATTTCAGGCCTCCGACTCTTTACAATGGATGATGCGTAATATTTCTGAACGTAAGGCGCTGGACGCCCTGCGCGAAGACCTGACCGCGATGATCTACCATGACCTGCGCTCGCCGCTTTCCAATATTATTTCGGGCATGGAAGTGTTAGATGAGTTGCTTGACGCCAAGGACGAATCTGCGCGCGCAATCGTGCGCATTGCCAATAATTCCACGGGTCGCATTCAGCGTTTGGTTAACTCCTTGCTCGACCTGAACAGCCTCGAAAGCGGACAGCCCATTGGCGAGCAAAGTATCGCAGATGTGGCCAGCATCATTCAACAGTCATTGCGCGATGTGGCGCAGATCATCACCAGTCGCCGTCAGCACGTGGAATCGGTCCTGCCCGACCAGTTACCGCCCGTCTGGGTGGACGTGGACATGATTCGGCGCGTGTTGACCAACTTGATCGAGAACGCCACCAAATACACACCCGGCAATGGTCATATTCAAATTGGGGCGCAGGTGGCGGGCGAATGGCTGGAGCTGTGGGTGAAAGATGACGGCCCGGGTATCCCCGCCACAGAGCACGAGCACATCTTCAATAAATTCACGCGCCTGCGCGGACGTGACAAATCCACCGGCCTCGGGGTGGGTCTGGCTTTCTGTCGCCTGGCGGTGCTGGGACATGGCGGGCGCATCTGGGTCGAGAGTCGCGAAGGCGAAGGCTCCTCTTTCCACTTCACCCTGCCACTGGCCACCGCGCAACAAATCGTGGTGAAGGCCAGATAATTAATATGCGACCTCTTGCAAAAAATAGTTGCGAGAGAAAGTAATACAAATGCTTTAGCCACAGATTACACGGATTGCCACAGATTTTCGAATCAATCCGTGAAAAATCTGTGTAATCTGTGGCAAAAAAGAACTTATGCAAAATATCCGTCACATCAATCTCGTTGGGAGTTCCGCATGCAACCTATTTCTACAAAAGTCTATATCGAAACATCCTACAACAGCGTCACCCTCGGCGCCATCAGCACCGCGCACGGCCTGATTCAAATTGACGCGCCGCCCGCGCTCGAAGATGCGCGCGCCTGGCGCGCCTCATTAATGAACATCGGCGCCGGGGCAGAGACTCTGCTAATCAACCTCGACTCGCACCCCGACCGCACCCTCGGCGCGCGCGCCATGGACTGCACGATCCTAGCCCACGAAAACACCGCCGCTGTGTTCCGCAACCGTCCCTCCACTTTTAAAGCGCAGGGCGACGAAACCGGCGCCATCTGGGAATCCATCAGCGGCCTCGGCTCCGTCCGCTGGGCGCCGCCAGAAATTTCGTTCACTGAAAACATGGCCTTGCATTGGGGCGAAAATCCGATTCTGCTTCAGCATCGTCCCGGCCCGGCCAGTGGCGCGATTTGGGTCGTTCTGCCCGTTGAAAAAATTGTCTTCACCGGCGACCTGGTCGTCAAGGGTCAGCCGCCCTTTCTGGCTCACGGCGACCTCGCCGATTGGAGCGCGTCACTCAAAGCATTGCTCAGCCCCGAATTTAAAAACTTCACCATCGTCAGTGGACGCGGCGGCGTGATCCCTGTTGCGGCGGCCAAAACCCAACTCGAATTTATACAAAAAGTCCACGAGCGCATTGAAAAACTTGCCGCGCGCAACGCCGCCCCCGAAGCCACCGAAAAACTCATAGACACACTGCTCGAATACTTCAAAGGCCCCGCCGCCAGCAAAAAACATTTTGCGCAACGCCTGCGCTATGGACTCTTTCAGTATTATCAGCGCCACTTCCGTCCGTCCAGCGTACGCAACGAGGAATAATGTCGCGCTTCGCCCCACTATTTGAACTCACCCGCGGCCGCATCCTCGAATCGATTCACTTCGGCGCCATCGCGGTCGTGGATGCAAACGCAAACCTGCTCCATTCTTATGGCGACCCTCACACGGTCGCCTTTTTGCGCTCCTCGGCAAAACCTTTTCAGGCCCTGCCCTTTGTTGAGCGCGGCGGCGTCGAAAAATTTAATCTCACCCAACGCGAACTCGCCCTGGCCTGCGCCTCTCACGAAGGCTCCGACGAACATGTGCGCGTGGCCGAATCGATTCAACGCAAAGCCGACATCCGCGAAAGCGATTTGCAATGTGGCATCCACATGCCCGGCGACACACCCGCCTACAAAAATCTGATTGCGCGCGGCGAGAGTCCCACCACGAATCGCAACAACTGTTCTGGAAAACACAGCGCCATGCTCGCTCACGCCAAAATGCGTGGACTCCCGCTCGACACCTACCTCGCCCTCGATCACCCGATTCAGCGCGACATTTTGAGCGGGTTCGCCCAAATGAGCGGACTCTCCACTGACGCCGTCGAACTCGGCATAGACGGATGCTCCGCGCCCAACTTCGCCGTGCCGCTCTTCAACGCCGCCCTCGCTTTTGCGCGCCTCACTGATCCGCGCTCGCTCGAGCCAACGCGCGCCGAAGCCTGTAAAAAAATCACCGCCGCCATGACAGCCCACCCCGACATGATCAGCGGCGAAGGCGAATTTGACTGTCGTCTCATGCAAGTGGGCAACGGAAAAATAATTTGTAAACGTGGCGCAGAGGGCTTTCAGGCGTTGGGCTTGCTCCCCGGCGCGCTCAGTCCCGATTCCGCGGGCATTGGCATCGCCTTCAAAGTCAGCGACGGCGACCTGCTCTTTCGCACCCTCAACATTGACCCGCTCAACCGCGTGCGCCCGGCCGTCGCGCTGGAGATTCTGCGTCAGCTCGGCGCATTGAACGACGCGCAACTAAAAGATTTATCCGAGTTCGGTCCGACCCTGCCAATCAAGAATCATCGCGGCATCGTCACGGGCGAGTCTAGGCCCTCATTTGAATTAAAGTGACAGTCACCTTCAAGGTAACTGTCACTTTTCCATAAATATCTATGAAACAACTTTCCCAACGCGCCCTCAAAGTTCACGAGACTCTGTTCGCCGCCTTTGGCAACCCCACCTGGCGCAACCCGCTCCCGCCGGTGGATGAACTCGTCTCCACGATTCTTTCGCAAAATACAAACGACGTGAACCGTGATCGCGCCTTCGACTCATTGCGCGCTAAATTCGCAACATGGGAAGATGTGCGCGACGCGCAGACCGAAAACGTAATTGACGCCATTCGCCCTGCCGGGCTTGCCAATCAAAAAGGTCCGCGCATTCAAAATGTGTTGCGTGAGATCACCAAAGAGCGCGGGAATCTGGATTTATATTTCCTAAAAGATTTGCCCATCGAAGAAGCGCGTAACTGGCTGACGAAATTCAACGGCGTCGGGCCGAAGACTGCGGCCATCGTGTTGTGCTTCTCGCTGGATCGCCCCGCCTTCCCCGTAGACACGCACGTCTATCGCGTCACGGGTCGCATCGGATTGAGGCCCGATAAATTAAATGCTGAACAGTCGCATCCATATTTAGAAGGCGTTTTTCCACCTGAAACCTATTACGCCGCGCACTTGAATCTGATTCGTCTCGGGCGCGAAGTCTGTCACGCGCGCAAACCGGATTGCCCGAATTGTCCCATCCGCAAATTGTGCGATTACGAAGAAAAAACAAAAAATTGAATTGCAACATGTAGGGGCACGGCGCCGCCGTGCCCCTACATCAAAACAACCAGCCAAAATGGCTGGTTGTTTTTTTAATTTTATTTTCCGCGCACGCTGACCAAATGTTCCTCAATATGCGCCAGCGTGCGTTCGGCCCAGGTTTGCACAGCGAAGCCCGCGCCCAATGTCTCGTGCTGACTTTCGCGCGCCCAGCCCTCGGGGCTGAGTCCTTTCAGCGTGGACACTGTCGCTCGGACTGAATCCGTTAACTCGTCGAGAATTGAGGCGAGGGGTTCGTCGGCGTTGTAATGCTCGGCCATCCACTTTTCGCCGTCGAAATTCACAAACAGCGGATTGTCTTCATCCACTGCGCGGCGGATGCGCGGGCCGTAGACGAGGGTGTGCGTGTCGCGCGTGTGGGCGGCGATCTGGTGCGCGCTCCAGCCACCCGCCTGGAGTGCGGACCCTTCGACCGTGCTCAGGGCAGGCTGTGAATCGGCTACTGCTTCGACGGCGTTGCGGAAATCGCGCGTCGTCTGCTCAAGTGTGGCCGCCAATTGTTGGCGGTATTCGTGTAATGGGTGCATGGATTTTTTTTACGGCACGTTGACGATGTGACCGGTGAGATGCGCCGCGCGTGGGCCGCATAAAAAAAGCACGGCGCGTTCCAAATCTGCGGGGACGGTGGTACCCGCGCTTTGAAAGCGGCCCAACCCGCGGCCCAGCGCATGCACGCGGATGTGGTCTGAAAATAATTCGCGCGCCGCCTGGCGGGTGAGGCCGACCAGGCCGAAGACGCTGGTGACATAGGCCGCGCGGTCCAGCGTGACGGTGCCTTCGGCGAGCGAGATGATGTTGATGATCACGCCGCCGTCTTTGTCGCGCATGATGCGGCCCACGGTTTGCATGGTTAAGAATGCGCCGGTTAAGTTAACGTCGAGGGTGCGATGCCAGTCCCACTCGTCCATTTTGAGCAGGGCCATGTGCGGCTCCACTGCGGCATGGTTGATCAAAATATCAATGCTTCCGAAATCATCTTCCACTTGTTTGACCATGCTCTGCACCGATATTTTTTTCGACACGTCTTCGACATAGGCTTTGGCTTTGTGCCCATGCAAGGTCAGGTCTGCGGCCAGGGCTTCCACGTTTTGCGGGGAAAGGTCGTTGAGCGCAACGCTGGCGCCTTGTTTGGCGAAAGCCTCGGCTAACAAACGTCCGCTACCACGGCTTGCGCCGGTGATGAGTACAACTTTTCCGTCGAAATCCATAAGGCCTCCGTACTAATAAAAAATGTGGAAAGATGGGTACATCATAATTCGTAAGTGGTAATTCGTAAATCATGTTCCTGATGTGTTGGCGGCGGCCCTTTTGGTACACGGATTTACCCTGCGGGCACGATGTCACAGATGATCCAGATGAACACGGGTTTTTTTAAAGATTTATCCGTGCAACTCAGTAAAATCCGTGTCATCCGTGTACAGAAAATCACAGCCCATCCGCCGCTGGCGCGCACAGGGGTACTTCGCCCTGATTGCGATTCGCGTTTAGCTCAATGCCCAAATAGGGCGATGGGTCGTAGGTGTTGCGAATGTCCAACTCGTTTTTGAAACTGCCGTTGCCATCGTCACGCACCACCGACAAGTGCAAATGCACGCCGACAGGGTTTGATGGGTCGCCGGAATAATTTCCCATGTAACCAAGGAAGGTGCCCGCCGCGATAAATACTTCGCGGGTGCCTGGCGGAAAATCTGCTGAGATAAATGAGTTACCCGCCGCATCGGCCAGATGGGTGTAGTACAGCCAAATCTGGCGACCCGGCTGAAGCGGGTCGCTGGGCACGCGCGTGATGACGGAGGATTTCCAGTCTGCCTGGCGGGTGAGATAACCGTCATATGCGGCGATGACGGGCGTGACGCCGACGTCAGTCCCTGCAAAAATATCGATGCCCTGATGACGATGCCCCGCGCTAAACGAATCGTCCCACAGGAAGCCGATCATGCCAGTAGTGGGGAAGATGAAGGGGGCGTTGCCGCATCTCGAACCGGCGGCCAACTTCCAGTCCGCGTGTGCGGCGGGGTTAACGATGAATTCGCCGAAGTGATTTGAACGCGCGCCCGAGGGAGTGCCTGCACGATAGAACCAAAATCCAATGGCGATGCCGCTAACGAGAATAAGTGAAAAAACAACCTTTTGGCTCATGAAAAGGATTATACAGGCTTGATGTGGATGGTTTTGGCGGAATTGGATTGGAATTTCTCTAGCGTACATTTTGCCGTAGTTTACTGCTGGTTTTCATCCTATTTGCATGGTGAGAAGTTCCCTTTGCAATTCTGTAACCTTTTTCCATCGCACCCGTCATGTGAATAGCCTAACATTTTTGTAAGGCAAGTTTGTTACTCAATTGTTTCTTCAGATTTCTCTACCGTACATTTAACCGTAGTTTACGGCTGGCTTTTCAGCGTATTTGTACGATAGGGAGATTGGAATGAAATATTGAAAAGACCTTGCAAAAATGTAAGTTTTGATGGACAATTGGCGCATTGTGACGAAAGGGCAAACCCATCGTGAGGTGGGGACGCAAAGTCATGGATCTTCCAGCCTAATTTTGTAGCGCAGAAGACTGCCAGACCGCCGAAGATTTTTTCTTCGACGGTCTGTTGTTTTAAGGAGGTTGCCGTACGAATTGACCAGGAAGTTTTGTCCGAAGTATTTTGCGCCCTATTCTTTCTGTGAGGAGACAAGATTATGTATCGAAAGTTGTTTACACTGTTTTCGATTGTGCTGGTTCTATCGGTGGCGTTTTCTGCTGTATCGCCTGCTTCTGCCCAGTTGAACCTTAAGCTTGGCAAAGGGGGAGAAATTGGCGAAAGTCTCAACGGGGTTTATATTGTTCAGATGGTGGATAACCCGGTTGTCGCTTATGAGGGTGATATCAAAGGCCTGAGGGCGACTGCACCGAAGAATGGTCAGAAAATTGACCCGAATGGTTCAGATGTTGTTGCCTATGTTTCATATCTCAATGGCAAACATAATGGCGCTCTGGCTAAAGTTGGCGGTCAAAAACTTTATGACTACAACTATAGCTTCAACGGTTTTGCGGCGAAACTAAGCCTCAAGCAGGCGAATAAGCTCGCCTCCGTTGATGGCGTTCTGGCTGTATCCAGCGATGAGATTCATACCATGGATACGTCCTCCACTCCGGATTTCCTTGGCTTGACTGATCCGGGTGGTTTGTGGGAGCAACTCGGTGGGGTGGATAGCGCTGGCGACGGCGTCATTATCGGTATCATTGATACCGGTATCTGGCCCGAGAGCCTGAGCTTCTCTGATCGCACTGGCGAAAACGGCAATGCGACCAAGGATGGTAAGCTCGATTATCAGCAGATCCCCGGTTGGCACGGCAAGTGCACGCCCGGTGAAGAATTCACTGCTTCAGACTGCAACCAGAAATTGATCGGCGCGCAGTGGTTTAATCAGTCCTTCGGCGGTGACGCTGGGGTTGATGCCTCCATGCCTTGGGAATTCACTTCTGCCCGCGACTTTGGTGGTCACGGCACGCACACTGCCTCTACCTCTGGTGGTAA
>VFKQ01000400.1 GCA_009885445.1 Anaerolineaceae bacterium
ATGCTCTCGCGCCGCCACGGATGCAGGTACGCGGCGGGCACTTGCGGCAGGCGGCGGAGGGCGTCGTAGGTGTTTTTGACGGTTTGGAGGAGGGAGGGCATGGGAAAGGATGACAGGATGAAGAAGGGTCTGTTAATGTAGCCCCAACGGGGCTTCTGCTTTGAGCGCGGGGCGTTCACGCCCGCGCGGGTTTGGCGGAGATTTACTCCGTGCTCAAGCGCGCCGTCGCGCCACCGTCCACGACCAGCGCCTGACCTGTCATGAAGGAGGATTGCTCGTTGTCGGCGAGGAAGTAGATGGCGTGGGCGATTATCTCCGCCTGACGGTGAACCGTCAGGCTCAAAGCTAAAGGACGCTGAAGCGCCCTAGCAAAGCCCCAACGGGGCTTCCGCTTTGAGTGCGGGGCGTTCACGCCCGCGCGGGTTTGGCGGAAATGATTCATTCCGTGCTCAACCGCGCCGTCGCGCCGCCAAATTCGGCGGGGGGATGAATCCCCCGCCTCAGCGCGTGGAAGTCAGCTGAAGCGGACTCGGTCATCAGCCCGTAGGGCTTTCATGTCCTGAGGCGGGGACTTGAGTCCCCCGCCTGTGTTATACGGCAATTCCCTCTTGCTTAATATTTTGATAAAAGGGTAAGAAACCGTAACGCTTCATCTGCTCTTTCGTATCGGGAGCCACTGAAATAAATTTTCCTGCGTCGAAGCCAACTTCCCACGCAATGTCAAACGCAAGGTACATCATCTTGCTGTCCAACGAGGGCAAAATTACAAGCAGGTCAATATCGGATTCTTTCGTCGCGTCGCCGCGTGCTTGCGAGCCGAACATAATCACTTTGACGGGCTGTCCCAATTCCTTGGTCAAGCGTATGCGGACTTCCTTCGCAAGTTTGAGGGCGCGAACTCGGGGGCGTAATTTCTTCATAATCCAATTATAACTTCATCGGACCGCAAATTTCGGCGAGGATGAAGCTACCATCTGCTTCTTTCATCTTTCTTCAATCATTCCGTGCTCAATCGCGCCGTCGCGCCGCCGTCCACGACCAGCGCCTGGCCCGTCATGAAGGAGGATTGTTCGTTATCGGCGAGGAAGTAGATGGCGTGGGCGATCTCTGCGGGGTGTCCCACCTTGCCGCTGACGGTTTTGCGCGCCAGGTTGTCGAGGCGCTCGTCCATGGTTGCGCCGCTGACGTGGTCGCGATTGAGTCCCGCGCGGAGCATGGGCGTGTCTACTGCGCCGGGGAGGATGGCGTTGACGCGGATATTGTCGGGCGCGAACTCAATCGCCATGGCGCGCGTCAAGGCGAGCAGTCCGCCCTTCGAGGCGGCGTAGGCGGCGATATTCGCGGACGTTTGAATCGCGTGCACCGACGAGACGTTGACAATTGCCCCGCCTCCGTCCGCGCTCAATAGCGGGTGCGCCAGTTTGACGCCGAGGAACACCGAGCGTAGATTCGCGGCCATGACCGCGTCCCATTCCTCGACGGTCGTTTCGATCAGCGGCTTGGCGATCTGCATCGCGGCGTTGTTGACCAGCGCGTCGAGGGAGGTTGTGAACTTGCGCGTTTTCTCGAAAATTGCAGCGATATCTTCGGGGTGCGAGATGTCGGATTGGATGAAGAGTCCGTTCGCAGGAAACCCTTCGACTGAGCTCAGGGCAGGTCCTTCGCCGAAGGGAGCGCGGTCCACGCCGATGACGCGCCAGTTTTTTTTGGCGAAGAGGTCCACGGTCGCGCGGCCGATTCCGCCAGAGGCACCGGTAATGAGGATTGTTTTGGTCATAATTAATTTCCGTTTCTAACGGTGGTTGAGTAGGCGGCGTTCTTCCGCCGTATCGAAACCACATAATTTCGCTTCAAGGAACAATTGTTTTCTGGTTACTCGTTGGTTTCGACACCGCACTTGCGTTCGGTGCAAGTGTACGCCCTTCGCAACGAACACTCAGGGCTACTCAACCAACGGATTACCCTTAAACTTTAAATTCCAAGCCCAACCCCTCGACCAAATTCTTAATCGTATTCCAGTGTACCCTCTCCCACGCGGACGGGCTGGAGTTGGCGTTGTGCGGGGCGAGCATGACATTATCCATTTTGAGCAGGGGACTGTTGAGGGGCAGGGGTTCGACTTCAAACACGTCCAGCGCCGCGCCGCCGAGTTGACCGGCTTGCAGGGCGGCGATTAAGTCCGCTTCATTGATGATGGGTCCGCGCGCGGCGTTGATGATGATTGCGCTTGGTTTCATCTGCGCGATAGTTTGCGCGTTGATGAGATGATGGCTGGTGGGAGTCAGGTCGCAACACAGTGCAATAAAATCGGAAGCAGAGACTAGAGACTGGAGACTGGTCATCTCGATTCCAGATTCAGTAATGAAGACGTGGTCAATCTCGACGATGTCGGTGCCAAGCACTTTCATGCCGAAGGCTTTGGCGCGGCGCGTGACGGCTTTGCCGATGTTGCCGACGCCGATCACGCCGAGCGTGCATTCGCTTAACGTGCGACCGTCAATCTTTTGCCATTCGCCGCGTTTCATGGCCGCGTCCATGCGCGGTTGCTGGCGGACGAAGGCGAGAATGTAGGCGAGGGTTGTGTCCGCTACGGGGGTGGTGAATGCATTGGGCGTGCGACCCACTACAATTCCGAGTCGAGCCGCGGCGGCGCTGTCAATCGAGTCGATGCCTGTGCCCCATTTCGAGATGACTTTCAGTCGCGGCGCGCAGGCTTCGAGCACGCGTGCGCTGTAGCGGTCGTCGCCGCAAATCGCGCCGTCAAATTGACCGGCGTATTTGAGCAAGTCTTCCTCTTCCATGCGTTCGAGCACATCCGGCACGATTAACTCGATGCCGTATTTCTCGAACAAAGGCTTGAAGCGTTCGAGAGAGGGAGTCATGTAGGGCGCGGTCATGAGAATGGTGTGCATGATTCATTATCTCACTGACGGGGATTTCGTACAACCACGCCGCTGAAGAAAGCCGGTTGAGGCTAATGTTAGGGTAAGGTATGATGAGGTATGTTGGAAAAACTTCGTACACAGAATATGTTAACTGGCGGCAGGGTGCGTTTTTATTTTTCCCCGTTAGTATTGTTGATGATGGCTTTGTTGCTGGCATCATTTTATTGGAATTTCCTAGGCCCGTATTGGGCAGGCCGAGCTCCCACTACTTCTGATTTTTACAACGAACTTTGGGCGCCCACCCATTTGTTGACTCAAGGCCAAAGCCCTTATAAAACCGCCAGCTTATACCCTCACCTTCCCGCAGTATGGTTCCCCATGGCAGTTGGATTCTTTTTTCCGCTTGGTTTGTTGAGTGACGAATTGGCCGCAAAAATATGGCTTATGATTAATGTATTGGAATTGTTTGCACTGATTATGCTTTCAATACGTTCTCTGGATTCAAATGGCGCGGTTCTTGTTTTGGGTGGGTTGGTATATTTTTTTCCTGTAGTTTTTTCACATCTTTTGCTGGGACAATTTTCGCTTACCACTGCCCTGTGTTTACTGGCTTCTGCGGTTCTGGCAGAGAAACGACATGACTGGTTAGCGGCTTTTTGCCTTGCGTTAGGCCTGTCTAAACCCCAGTTGGGTATTATGGCTGTGCTCGGCTTGGGAGTCTTTTATTACCGCGCTGGCGGATTCAAGCTGCTTGTGCGCTTTGGGGTGCAAACCGGTTTTATGGTGTTACTAACCAGTTTGCCTCTTTTTATTGCCTATCCGGGGTGGATTCCAGATTGGATCAGCAGTGAGCAGTCTAATCGTTATATGTGGACTTTCCCGTCTCTTTTCTCGGCTCTGCAACGATTTATGGGAGCGCCCGGGTATCTTATCTGGGGAATAATTCTCATTGCTGGATGTGTGCTGTGTTATCAACTTTGGACGCATGATCCGCCTCGGCTGGCTATGCCTTGGACGCTGGGCATCACTGTGATGGTTTCCACTTATGTGTGGAGCTGGGATTTTGTCCTGCTCATTCCCGTTTGGGCGTATATTTTTTCCCACTCATCATGGAGGGGTCAGGCGTTTCTTGTTCTTACTTATTTGTTGGGGTGGGTAGGTTTTGCGTATGTGCAAAGCCTGCCTAATAGTAACAACAGCATGTTTTGGTGGTTTCCATTATGGTTGCTGGCTTGTGTGTCTATTGTTTCCCCGCCGATTCGTCTTTGGCGTACTTCGAATTCACCGCCTGGTTAACAAAATGGTTGTGCGCAGGATTCTTTGATTGGCTGGCGATTGATTCTGTTTACGTTACGAAATATATTTATCTCACTCCACACTTCGCCGATGTTTCTTCAAATTGATATTGCTTCGGCACCGGCGAGAAGTAACTCTTGTTCGGCAGATATTCAAATTCACCGCCGAGATATAAATTGAAAATCGTGCGGAAGGTGTTCACCGGCGTGATGGTTTCGACAATCGCATCTTGATGGCCGGGCAAATAATACGCGTTGAGAATTGTCAATCGAATGGCCTTGGGTTGAATCCACGGACCGTGGTCGCCTTGAATGATGATGATCGGCGGCGTGGCAGATTGCGCCAGAATCTCCTCGACAATCTCGGTGATGGCTTTGCTGGCGTAGGTCAACTGCATCAGGTAGCCCTCTTCAAATTTATCGGCGGGGTACATGTTTTTTTCGTTGAGGAACGAAAGCGAATCGGTTGGGCCGCCGTCCATGTCAAACACAAACGGCGGATGCGGCAAAATCAAATGCGCAAAAACAAATTTGGGGCCGGGCCGCGTTGCCAGCGTGGGCAATGTCTTCAGCGTGAACTCGCTGCGTTCGCGGTAGTGGGTGAAATCCAACAACTGCGTGTTGAGATAGCCTTCATCTTCCAGGGCGCGCAAGGCAGTGCGTTCGAGCACAACACTTTCGAATCCGGTCATGCCATTCGAAAGCGGATTCGATTCCATGTACACGTCCGCGTTATCCCACTCCGACCACGGGAATCCAGTTTCAAACGCATAGGTTGTGTAACCGCGTGCCTGCACATATTTTTTTACCGCATTGTTGCGAATCAAACTCGCCAGCGGCGCGCTCGATTCGCTTTCGGGCGTGATGCGTTCATCGAGCGCCGGCAGAAAATTCATATTGAGTGAAGACGCCAGCGAAAGTTCAGTGCGCACATAATTGCTCATCGCGCACTCGGCCACGTTGAAGCCCATCTCCTCAAGCCCCGTGATGAACGCCGAGTTGTCATAACCATACGCCATTTCCAACGTGTCAGAGCGCGTGTACATGTCGAGAATAATGTAATAAATATCCGGCGTCGGGCCGTCGTACGTCACCGTTTCAGATTTGGCGGATGCGCTGGATGCCGTGCGCAATCCGATTTCGTACCACAGGATATTGCCGACGGAAAAAGCGACGAGTACCAGCGACATTGTATTCAGCGGCGCAACCCACGCTTCAAAGCGCACCTTGGGGCGGGTTGCCCAAAATAAGCCGATCAACCCGAGGGCGACTGCGGCACTCAGCAGATAGTCAGTGCGCGCGTAATCGGGCGCAACCTCTTCGAGATAAATATACAAACTGCCATAGCCCGCGAACACAGAGATCCAGATTACGCTGGTGATTGCAGAGCGATACCAATCGCGCAGAATTAAGCGGAACAGTCCCATGACGAGCGCCGCGCCGAGCAAGACGATAGCCAGCGGACGCAGTCCCGCGATGGGGCGAGTCTGGCCGATGTTCACGGCCAGCGGAATCAGCACAATTAATGAAGCAAATAACAACGGGTAGTAGGGGCGCGCGGAGGCTTTGTTGGCGGTCGTCATTTTTTCCTTCGCATCAGAAAATCGCAAATTTCGAAATCAAGTTCTTCGTCAATGTCCCAGGCTTCGTCGGCATCTATTTCAAACATGATTGGTTTATCGCCAATGCGGTGTTTGCGGCGGATGAGATTCTCGCGCGTGAAAATGTACATGCATGAATTCTCGTCATACACAGGCGGCAGGTCTTGCGTCTGAATCAGTTCGAGCGGGTTGTGGTTGATGGCGCGCCCGTCGCTGAAATACAAGCGGGTTTGCAGGCGGGTGACAGAGAAGAGTGAATCGTATTTGGGATAATTGTCAAACAACGCTTGGATGCCGCGCGAAATTGTTTCAGCTTTTAATAGGGGATTCGTGCTGTGCGTTTGTAAATAAAAATCTGCGTTCACTTGGGCGGTGTCGTGCAGGAGGATTTCGTTCATGGGCACATCGTCAGCTTGTAGATGCTCGGGGCGCTGAACCCGCACCACGCGCGGAAAGAGGCGTTGCAGGTCGCTGAGAATCG
>VFKQ01000317.1 GCA_009885445.1 Anaerolineaceae bacterium
ATAATACCTGTGGCCAATTGAATGCGCGCTATGTGCGCAAGACTTTATCGTTTTCAAAGTCCGATTTCTATCATGAATGGGTTACTCGACTCTACATAATTCGTTACAACCTCGCCAAATCAGCACTTGCTATTTAACCACTACCTTCTTTTGAAATAGGGGGCGTCAAGCAATTGTTCTCTAATCGCGTCCAATTCTTGCGCAAGGCGCTCTGATCAGGGATATCCAAAATACCCGGGATGAAATAGTGGGAACAACCTTCTTCGCCGAAGCGCAGACGACCATTTTTGTTGAACAAGTTGCCATCGCCCGCTTCATCCACAAAATAACGGCGGGTTTCAACGCTTGATTTCTTCGATGTCTTTTTATTCATGAAGGCCTGCTTGTATTAACGCCACAAAAAACTAACTCAACTCTCATTGTAAAATAATTCTGCCCAAACCCCAACCGCGATACAATACGCGCACCATGACCCTCTCCCGCCGCGACTTCCTCAAACTCAGCACTGCCGGGCTTGCCGCCCTCGCACTTTCCGAACTGCGCCTCAGCGACGCGCTCGCCCTCGAAGCCCCGGCCTCCTTTCAGGGACGCGCCACGTATAGCGGCGTACCCGTTTACGATGCGCCGTCATTCAATGCAAAACAACTCAGTCTGCTCAACAAAGACCAGGTCGTAGACGTGCTCGCGCATCTCAACGCAGAGGGCGCGCACAACAAAGTTTGGTATCGCTTTGCGGGGGGCTACACTTATTCGGGCTGGCTCCAGCCCTGCCGCACCATTTTGCAAACGCCCGTCACACAACTTCCGCACGCGCGCGCCCTCGGCGAAGTCACTGTGCCATTTCTCGAAACGCGCCGCGGCCCCTTCTCTTACAGCGACCGCTCGATGCGCCTCTACTACGGCAGCACGCACTGGATTCAACGCATCATCACCAACGAGACGGGGACGTGGTACGAGATCTACGACAGTTACCTGAAGCTGAGTCTTTTCGTCTCTGCGACAGAAATGCGCATCGTGCCGGACCTCGAACTGGGTTCGCTCTCCCCGAACATCCCAGACGCCCTGAAATTCATCCACGTAGATTTGCGCACACAATACGTCACCGCGTTCGAGGATCAGAAACTCGTCTTCCGTTCGCGTTGCTCCAGCGGCGCAGGCAGGACGAAGACTCCGCTGGGCGATTACCAGACGTATCATAAAGGGCCGTCGATTCACATGAGCAACGAAGGCGACTCGGAAATTAATATCTATAGCCTGCCCGGAGTCCCCTGGGTCAGCTTTTTCACAGGGACGGGCATCGCCTTTCACGGCACGTACTGGCACAACGACTTTGGCAAGCCGCGCAGTCACGGCTGTATCAACTTACCTAACAGCGCCGCAAAATTCATCTATCGCTGGACCAGCCCCACGGTCCCGCCCGAAACGGAATACTTGCACCAGCCCAAGACGGGCACCAAAGTCCAGGTGGTGAGGCCGGAAGATTAATCCGGCGCAAAATCCAAGCGTGACTCCTTTGGACGAATCGTTTGACTCTACTTCAAAACCGTTATACACTTCAGCCATGACAGGTAGCGGAGTTAGCACCTTCGATTTATTGGGAGACATTCCCCCCGAACAACGCACGTTGATGCGTTTGTTCATGCGCCGGATTAAGCTGACCGCGGCAGAATTGACGCAGGCCGTAGCTGAACTGCCCCTCGAAAAACAATTGACGGCGCAACAAATCAAGGACACGCTGGCGAGGCTGATTGAAAGTAGCTGGGTCGCGCGTGTGGAAGAAAACGGGCAGGAAGTGTTTACCATCCATCAGCAGTCGAAAAGCAGTTAGCCCCCCAAAAAATTTCTGCCAATTGAAGATAAGCGTTTTTCAAAACCTTTGGACACGGACGACACGGATTTTTTATTTTCCCTCCGTGATTTTCGTGTCATCTGTGTCCAATAAGAATTAAATCGAACACAAGAAAATTTGATTATGCCCAAACAACCCCTCTTTGCCGGACTCGTAATAGACGAAAGCGGACGCGCCGCCGACAGCGCCCTCGTCGGCGCTGAGCCATGCTATGTGATTGATGATAATGGCTTTCGACGGCACATCCCCTCCGAGCAGGTGGACCGACAGGTGCTCAATCAGATGCAGGAATTAATTAAGGGCAGTGAGGAATTGTTGGGCGAACAGGCCGCAAAAATGATGGGACAGGAAGACCCCTTCAGCGTGGCCGCTATCGCCACGCAACTTAAAAATATGGAAAAACAATTTGACGCGATTCTGCAGGCGGGCTTACCGGAGGAAACGCGCGCCTACCTCGGCATGGCCGGCTTTCGCGTGGTGATCAATTATCACGGCGAAGTTGTCCGCGTGGACCAGCCGGGCGTGGCGGACGATGGTGGGGAATAGCAAGATTTATTCCATGCTTGTATCGCTTTTCGCAGCCCCGCCCCAGCCGCTTCTTTTACCAACCCTCTCATCATTTCTTCCAACTGATTAATCCCCTGCTTTTCGGCTAACTTTTCTTTGATTTCTTCCGCCAATATTTCCACTATTTGTTCCAGCCAGCTTATGCTAACCTTCATTGGAGCCTCCGATTTTGGGTTTGGTGGTTGTCCAATCTCAAGCCTATCTCAGAGGCTTTTTTTGAAAACCCTCTACAATCTTTGAGTACTCCCTGCGGCGCAGGGTTAAGTTGTTGTAAATTTTTTTGTGGTATATTGGCGAGACCATGGATGATCAAATCACAATTATTGAAGGCCCGCCGCCCATCTTTGAGGCCGTGAACGACGGCTGGGCCATGGGCTTGAACGAAGGCCCGCATTATTCGATTCCTTTGCTGACGCGCCTGCGCACGTTTAATGGCCCGGCGCTGGTGGAGCGTTGTTATCGCGCCTGGAATAATAACGCGAACATGCATTTGTTGTATCGCAACGAGGTAGGGCTTGAGCAGACTGCGCCGATTTTGGCCGCGCGAAATGTGGAGACGAACGACGGGCACATGTTGATGTTGTGGGTCTATCTCGACGGCGATAAAGTGGAATTAGAACTCGACGCCGATGACGACGACTCGGCTGATGATGATTTGCTCGCGTAGTTTGGCTTGTGTTGGTCTTTTGCCGAAAGTCATTTTTCACCACAGAGACCACGGAGAGCACGGAGAAAATATTTATGAATCTCTGTGAACTCTGTGTGCTCCGTGGTGAATTTCTTAATAGGATCCTATGAAATACGAACCCGTTATCGGACTTGAAGTCCACGCTGAAATGCAGACGCGCTCGAAGATGTTTTGCGCGTGCGCAGTGGTGGACAATACTCTGGCCGCGCCGAACAGCGCGGTGTGTCCTGTTTGCGCGGGCATGCCGGGGACTCTGCCGGTGGTCAACGAGCGCGCGGTGGAGTTTGCGTTGCGCGTTGCGCTGGCGCTCGAGTGCACGGTGAATCCCGTCAGTGTTTTTGCGCGCAAAAATTATTTTTATCCTGACCTGCCCAAGGGCTATCAAATCTCGCAGTACGAAGAACCGCTGGCCGTGAATGGACGGCTGGTCATCAAGACCAGCGCGGGCGAGAAGACGATTCGCGTGCGACGCGTACATTTGGAAGAGGACACCGGCAAGTTGACGCACGTGGACGGCGGGTCACTACTCGATTTGAATCGCGCGGGTGTGTCGCTGCTTGAAATTGTCAGCGAGCCGGACATTCGCTCGGCAGAGGAGGCAGTCGCGTACGGCGAGGCACTGCGTCACATTTTGCGTTATCTCGAAGTGAATAGCGGCGACATGGAAAAGGGCGTGATTCGCTTTGAGGCGAATATTTCTGTGCGCCCCGCTGGCACGGACGAATTGAACACGCGCAGTGAAGTGAAGAATCTCAATTCGTTCCGTGCGTTGGAGCGTTCGATACTTTTTGAAACCGAACGTCAGAGCAAAATTGTCGAAGCGGGCGGCACGGTGGAGCAGGAGACTCTGGGTTGGAGCGAGGCCAAAGAGCAGACGTATTCCCAGCGCAGTAAAGAGGACGCGCACGATTATCGCTACTTCCCCGAACCGGATTTGCCTCCGCTGAAAGTGAGCGAGGCGTGGCTGACGCGCGTCCGCGGGGAATTGCCTGAACTGCCGCGCACTAAAGCGACGCGTTTTATTTCGCAATATGGCCTAACAGATTACGACGCGGCACGCTTAATAGAAGAACGGGTTTTTGCTGACTACTACGAGCAGGCGGCCAATCGTCAATCCAAAATCGAAAATCCAAAATTAATTGCCAACTGGTTGCTCGGCGACGTGTTCTCAGCGTTGAACACGCGCGGAGAAACGCTAACCCGCTCCACGGTGCGGCCTGAGGCGTTGGGGGAGTTGGTCAGTCTTGTGGCGGGCGGAGAAATTAATCAGGCCACGGGAAAAATTGTGCTGGCTGAAATGTTCGAGAGCGGGCGCGGCGCGGCGGAGATTGTCGAGAGTCAGGGGTTGAAGCAAGTCTCGGACGAGTCGCTGATTCGCGAGATGGTGAGTCAGGCGCTGGCGGAGAATCCAAAAGAAGTGGAAAGTTATCGCGCTGGAAAATTGGGTGTGGCGAACTTTTTATTTGGCGCGGCGATGAAGAAGGCCGCGGGCAAGGCCAACCCGCAAGTGGTGCGCGCGGAACTTGAAAAGCAGTTGGCGAGCTGAGCGCGATGGGCTTGTTGCGTATTTATCTGGCGCTATGTGTGGTGGCTGGGCACGCGGGGATGGGATTTTTGCCGTGGACGATGCACACCAGTTGGGAGGCGGTGCAGATATTCTTTATGATTTCCGGTTTTTACATGTCGCTGATTGCCACAAAGTACGCCAGCACGCGCGAGTTTTACGCCAGCCGCGCGTTGAGAATCTTTGTGCCTTATTATGTGATTCTCGCGCTGGTGATTCTGTTGAGCGTGGGCGCGGGACTCTCAACTGGTAATTGGCTGGCATTGAACGGATACGTAAATTATTCGGCGGCACAAAACGGACTGGCGGGTGTGGCCTTTACGGGCATCAGTAATGTGACGGTCTTTTTTCAGGACTGGGTCAATTTTCTACAACACGATGCGGGGACAAGTTTTTCATTCACGGCTCATTCCATGGCCGCGCAATCGCCGCTGTATAATTTTTTAGTGATTCCCCCGTCGTGGTCCATCAGCATTGAATTAACTTTTTATTTACTAGTGCCTTTGCTGACAAAGTTACGCACGCACTGGCTGGTGGTGATTGCCGTCGCTTCGCTGGGCTTGCGCTTGTACGCGTACAATCAGTTGGGACTGGCCATTGATGCGTTTACGTATCGCTTCTTTCCGTTTGAGTTGTTGCTGTTCGTGGCGGGCATGATCAGTCAGCGCGTGTATGCGCGCACGCTGGCGCAACACGATTCGTTTCAAATTAAATCCATTTTCGCGTATCTGGTTTTCATTGTTTTCATGATGCTTGTCTTCCGCTATTCTGAAAGGGCGGCCATTTTATTGCGCCATCCACTGGGCAAGACGATAGCGCCACTCGTTTCGTACGCGTTTTGGGCGGCGGTCATTCCGCTACTCTTTCACTTGACAAAGAACATCAAGGCGGATCGTTTCATCGGGGAACTTTCATATCCCGTTTACTTGATTCACTTTGTCATCGTGCAGTGGATGGACTTTGTGCTGTTTAGACTTTCTGTGCCCAGCGCGTATTTGGGGATGGTCAGCGCGGTCGTTTCGCTGGCCCTGGCGGGTTTGCTGTACCTGAAAATTTTTGCCCCCTTTGAGCGCAAGCGCGAAAGCCTGGCAAAGTCCTTCGCGGCGCGTCGAAACGTGACGCAGGACAACAGTTTGGCGCGCTGATTTCCTTCGTATTGACCGAACCGCAAAAGTGGATTAAGGTTAAGTCGCTTTCAGTGCAGAGAATCAGTACTTCACGAAAGTACGTTCTTTCCGCAGTACAACTGCGGAAAGCGGGCGGCAGTTGCACTGCCGCCCGAACTTTCGTGATCTGCAGAAAATTAGTCGTCCGATCAGTTTTCATTTCCCAAAAAATAATTTTAGGAGAAAAGTATGTCTGAACAAGTTAACGCATTTGAAATGGCGCAGAAACAATTTGATAACGTGGCGACGCAACTAAAACTGGACGCGGGCGTGGCCGAAATCTTGCGCTGGCCGGCGCGCGAATTTTCGTTCCGCATTCCCTTGCGCATGGACGACGGCTCGTTGCGCGTCTTTCAGGGATTCCGTGTGCAACACAACGACGCGCGCGGCCCGAACAAAGGCGGCATCCGCTTCGCCGCAGACGAGACGCTGGACACCGTGCGCGCGCTGGCCACCTGGATGACGTGGAAATGCGCGGTCGCAGACATCCCGCTCGGGGGCGGCAAGGGCGGCATCATCGTCGACCCGTCCACTTTGTCGGTGCGCGAGAAGGAAGAACTTTGTCGCGGCTGGGTGCGCAACATGTGGAAGAACATTGGGCCGCGCAACGACGTCCCCGCGCCCGACGTGGGCACGACGCCGCAGATG
>VFKQ01000294.1 GCA_009885445.1 Anaerolineaceae bacterium
AAATAGAGCTTGCTCCTTGCGCCGTCCTCGGCGCAAGATTTACTCGCAAAACGCCGCCGAGGACGGCGGCTTGAGCCTATGTAATTTAGACTTCATGTACGGTAGAGAAGTCCTGCTATAATCGAAAAAAAAATTACACGAGGTATCTATGGACTTTGCATGGACCGCGGCGCAATCTTCGCTCAATAAAAAGATTGCAGAATTTGCACAAAATGAACTTGGGCATGATCTGGCCGCCCGCGACCGTGGACAAATTTTTGATTCGGCGGGCTGGTTGCGCTGTGGCGCAATGGGCTTAACCGGCCTGTGCGCGCCCGCCGAATATGGCGGCGGCGGTCATGATCCGCTCGATATGCTGGCCGCCCTCGAAGGCCTGGGCTACGGTTGCCGCGACAACGGACTCAACTTTTCAATCGGCGCGCATTTGTGGGGCTGTGTCACGCCGCTGTATTTATTTGGCACGCCAAAACAAAAGGAATATTTTCTGCCGCGCCTGAGTTCGGGCGAATGGATCGGCGCGCTGGCCGCCAGCGAAGCAGATGCCGGCTCCGATATTAACAACATCCAAACCAGCGCGACGCCGTCGGCGCAGGGATACATCCTAAACGGACACAAGATCATGATTACCAACGCGCCCATTGGGCACGTATTTATTGTGCTGGCGCGCCTCGAAGGAAAATCAGAAAACAAGAGCGTGTGCGCATTCTTAATTGAAAAAGACACGCCCGGCTTGCAGGTTGGCCCCAGCCTCGAAAAGATGGGCTTGCGCACGGCCATGATGAGCGAAATCCATTTGCAAAATTGCCATGTGCCGCGCGAAAATTTATTGGGCGCAGAAGGCGGCGGCACAATCATTTTCTTGCAGGCCATGGAATGGGAACGCGGCCTGATTCTCGCGCCCGCGCTGGGCACGATGCAAAGACAGTTGCAGGTATGCCAGGCGCGCGTCCGTCAGCGCCGCCAGTTTGGCCAGGCCATTGGTCAATTTCAGCGCGTCGCCGATAAAATCGTCGACATGCACATGCGCCTCGAGTCGAGCCGTTTCTTCATCCGCAAATTCGCATGGCTGAAAAGCAAAAAGCGCATGGCCCAGTTGGAAGCCAGCGCGGCAAAACTACACACCAGCGAAGCGTGGATACACACCAGCCAGGCCGCGCTCGAAATCCACGGCGGCATGGGCTATATTACCGAAAACGAAATTGAACGCGACCTGCGCGATGCCCTCGGCAGTCGCATATATTCGGGCACTTCTGAAATTCAGCGCCAGATTATTGCGCAGTGGCTGGCTTAAGCGATGACGCCAAAAACACTGCATCAACTCTTCGAGCGCTCATGCGATAAAGACTCGTTTGCGCCCGCATTAAGCTGGAAGGCAAACGCCCATTCCTACGCACAAGTCGAATCTGCCGCGAACCAAATTGCCAATCGCCTCCTGCGCGAGGGCATCCAACGCGGCGAGCGCATTGGCCTGTTCCTCGATAAATCTCCGGCGGCAGTGGCGGCGCTTTACGGCATTCTAAAATCGGGAGCCGCCTATGTGCCGCTGGACGTGCGCTCCCCGATTAAAAGAATCAGCCACATCCTGGGCGATTGCGCCATTCGCGCGCTCATCACCAGCTCACAGCGGCTTGCCCAATTGAGCGCGGACCCCGCTTTTGCCGGGTTGCGCCAAGCAAGCTCCATTGCGATCATCACCCTCGACAGCGACTTTCCCACTTCCGCCGAACTCGACTCAAGCAACGACAGGCCCAACATCGCAGTCAACGAAAACGACCTGGCCTACATCCTGTACACCTCCGGCTCCACGGGTGTGCCCAAGGGAGTGATGCTCAGCCATCGCGCCGGGCTGAGTTTCGTCACCTGGGCGGCGGAATATTTTGGGCTTTCTGCAAATGATCGCGTCTCGAGCCACGCGCCGTTTCACTTTGACTTATCCACCTTTGACTTGTTTTCGACTGCCGCCGCCGGGGCTTGTGTGTGTTTGATTCCATCCAACATCATGCTCTTCCCCCACAGTGTGGCCGAATGGATGGCCAGCGAAAAAATCAGCGTGTGGTATTCGGCGCCCAGCGCATTAACCCAATTGCTATTACGCGGCGGGTTGGAGCAGATGGCTTTTCCAAATTTACGCCACGTATTATTTGCGGGCGAGGTCTTTCCAACAAAGTATCTGAAACAACTGCAAGCCCTGCTCCCACAGGTTGCCTGTCATAATTTATATGGCCCGAGCGAGACGAATGTCTGCACGGTTTGGAGTGTGCCATCTACGCCATTGGCGGGCGAAGATGCAATTCCCATCGGTCGGGCTTGCGCCGCGCTGGAAGTGATGGCATTGAATGAAAGCGGCCAGCTGGCTCAGGTGGACGAGGTGGGTGAACTATACGTCTCTGGGCCGGGTTTGATGCTCGGCTATTGGGGTCAGCCCGAGAAAACTGAAGCCGTTTTGGGCGCGCATCCGCTTCGGCCAGAGGGGCAAGAAAAAGCCTATCGCACGGGCGACCTCGTCAAATTGTCTGCGGATGGAAACTATCTTTTTCTGGGCCGCCGCGATCATCAAGTTAAATCACGCGGGTATCGCATTGAGCTGGGCGAGGTCGAAAGCGCCCTGCTCGGCCACCCCGCGGTGGCCGAAGCCGCTGTGCTGGCTATCGCCGATGATGAAGCCGGTAACTTGTTGCATGCCTATGTTGCCTTTAAAGAGGGGCCGCTGTTAAACGAGCTTGAGCTGGCGACATTTTGCCGAAAAACACTTCCGCCCTACATGGTGCCGGCGCAATTTCACATCCTGCAGTCTTTACCGCTCAACGCGAATGGTAAAATAGACCGCGCGCGTCTACGCGACGCAAACTCTTGAAAAGGAAAACCAGCAGATGAATCAAGATCAAATTAAGGCCGACGTACTAAAATATTTGAAATCAGTCATTTCAACAGAATTGTTACCAGCCGAACTGTCAGATGATTTTCCGTTGCTCGAATCAGGCGCGATTGATTCGCTTGAGTTGTTCAAGATGATCGCCCATTTAGAGGATGCTTTTGGTATTGAAATTAAACCCGAAGAGATCGTGCCAGATAACTTTTCAACGGTTCATTCAATTATCGAAATAGTCCACAGGCACCTGCCGTAGTGTTTACGTCGCATCAGTATCAGTACTTCACGAAAGCATGTTTTTTTCGCAGTTGTACTGCGAAAAGCGGACGGCAGTGCAACTGCCGTCCGAACTTTCGTGATCTACTGAGTATGCTGATTGCGCGCGTCGCACTGAGCGAGTGTTTCTTAAGTCTTTTTTGTACACGAATTGAACGGACGCTTCGCGCGCGGACAAGAACGGATTTTTTTAATGCTTTTTCCGTGTCACCCCGTCAAATCGGCGTAATCCGTGTACTTAAGCAACAATCTCTAAAGCGCGTAAGGTAAGTAAAATAATTTAGAAACATTGGAAGCCAGTTCGCATGCTCACTCCCAACTCCAGGTTCTTACAACTGCTTTACCAGCCAAGCCTTCGAATTTTATATTTTCTGTGTGGCTATAATTGGTTTCAAAACATGGGGGCGCGGCGAAAAAAGAACGTCCGCATACTCACGCTGTTTTTGAAAGAGGCAAATTTTCCTGTTGCCCGGCGGCCAGACATCCTCAGAGATAGTTTATTCACCGATCTGTTTGACAGGTTGTGGGGCGGGCAATTAATCAATGTGGCGCCGCTCAAGGTGGAAGGGCGCGAGCACATTGAAAAAGCCCAGGCTGGCAATCAGGGCATCATTCTGGCGCGCTTTCATCAAAAACTCTCGTCTTCGAAGGCTCACTCGCTGTTCGAAAATTGGTTGAGCCGGCAAAAATTCGCTCCGGCGCTCAGCGTTGGCGGCAGGCGCCATACACAAACCCAGATTCGCAAAGAGTTTTCGAATACCCAGGATTTAGTCGAAGCCTACCGCATCCTGCGCAAAGGCGGGATTGTGCAGATCCTGCCAGATGGTCATCAGGGCACTCAGGCAATTAACCTTGATTTTTACGAACACCAGCGCGCCTTTCGAACCGGCTTTGCTGAACTGGCTGTATCCACCCATGCCCTTATCCTGCCGGTCAGTTTGCAATTCAATATGGACGGGACTCTGCTCATAAAGATTTCCCCCGCGCTGGATTTGCCGGACGACATTGCGCCGGACCAAAAAATAGCGCACCTTATCCATCAATATGTTGCGGGTTTGGACGAATACTGGCAGACCAACACCCATATGATTCTTTATAGCGTTATGAAAAAACACATGCAAGCACCCAAAGCGCGTATTGACGGAGCTGTTCAAAACGAATCGACGCTCAATTTTAAGGAGACCGTATAATCCATGTCTATTTTTTATTCTGCCAGCGTGCGGGTTCTATATTTTCTGTGCGGGCAAAACTGGTTTCGCAATTTGGGCACAAAGCGCAAGCGGCACGCCGCCATGGTAGAGCGCTTTCTGCAAGAGACAAATTTCCCCGTCGGTGCCTGGCCTGAAATCATTAGAAACAGTTTGTTGACAAATCTAATTGAGGAGTTATGGGGAAACCGTTTACTGGTTGTGGCGCCTGTGGTTGTCGAAGGGCTTGAATACGCTCAGCGAGCGCAGGCCTCCAAAACAGGCATCATATTTGTGCGCTTTCATCAAAAATTTGGTGGCGCGAAAATCAGTGCGCCGCTTACCAACTGGCTAGAGCGGCAATCCTTCAGGCCGCAATTCAATGTGGGCGATCGGCGACACATTTCTGCTGAGGTGCCCGAAGGATTTTCGAACGCGCAGGATCTTATCCAGGCTCAGCACATTCTGCGCAAAGGTGGGATGATTCAAATCGTGCCGGATGGTGAGCACGGCTTGAAGGGAGTTCAACGCAATTTTTATAAACACCAGCGCACCTTCCGCACCGGGTTTGCCGAGCTGGCGCTCGCCACCCGCGCTCAGGTCATACCCATTTGCCTGCAACTTAAGGCGAACGGCGCTGTCACCATTAAGATATCACAGCCCCTCCGCCGAAGCTCCGAAATGACTCGCGACGAGCAAATAGCCTCGCTGGTGGATCAGTATGTCAGCGCATTAGACGAATTCTGGAAAACATACCCCTATATGATCGTCTACCATTACATGAAAAAACACATGAAAGGCTCTAAAAGCAATACGGCAAGTGACTGAACCCGTTGCCCGCGCGTACGCTAGCGAATGCTTGAGGTCTTGTAGCCGCGTTCAAATAAATCGCGCGCGCTCTTTTGCAAACCTTCCGGCGAGGGCAGGGCAAAATCAAAAGAGTCTGCCAGACGATCCATAAGATTAAATAGAAGACAAACATACAAGGCCTCCTCGATGGCCTTTGTGCTTACCTCCCTGGCGCGTAACAGCGCAATATCCTGTGGTCCCACTTCTGTGGGCGACAATGTTATTTTTTCGAGAAACCCCAGGGTAGCCCGTATTTTTTCACTCACTGGAGCATTGCGCCAGTCGTTCAAGACTGCTCTTACAAGTTCCTCGTTTTCGAGACCAAGCACCGCAACTGCGGTGTGTACATCCACTCAATATTTGCATTTATTCAGGCTTGAGACAAAGGCCGCGAAAAGCTCCACCTCTCCGATGGACCATTCCGTAGATGCGCGCATCCCCTCGTGAAAACACTCGGCCATCTGCTTGCCAAATAAATCCCGACGATAAGACATCAGCACAATGGAACCAGATATCTCAAAGTGGGTTGAAGCGCTTGAGATACGCGATACTCTTTCGCGAATCAACTGTGCCTGGTCATCAAGAATTTTCAGTCGCATTGATTATTCCCCAGCCAATGCGAGCATGCCGGATTCCAAACGCGCCAAACTGGCCCCAAGACTGGCGCACAATGTGATCTCAAAAATCTCATCCTCAGCATAACCAGCCTCGCGAAGCAACCTGACATCTTCATCTGAAATTTGATGCGCATGCAATGCCACCTTGCCGACATATTCCACCAGCGCATCCGCGAGACTCACCTGAGGACGATCCGCCCCGCCCAGTTTGGCCGCATACGCTTCAACCGCCTGACGCAGGGCGGGTTCGCAGACCCCGGGGCCGAACAGCAAATTGGCAACTGCCGCCTGCACCCTGGCAGGATATAAATTAGCAGACATATTCACCATCGCGGTTATTAACTATTCATCCACAGCTCGGTGTTGCTCACCGTGGCTTCATTGTTCCAGATGGGCGCGCGTTCTGCGTGGAAGCGCGAACCGATTGGCACCGAGTATTCGTCCTGCGCGCCATACAAACGTTCACGCTTAAGCAATTTGCGGCAAGCCAGAATAGCCTCAGACGGCTGATGCTCATACAGGCGCCCGGCAAAAATATCATAGATCTGTTCGGTGTAACGACGGTGGGTAAAAACAGAAAAGGCGACCGGGTTTTCCCAAAACGTGTCAATCAGGTCTTCCAGGATATCGATTCCCTTTTCGGTATGTAACTGATAATCGGCAAAAGGATTTTCGGCATCACGGCCTGTGCCGGATAGGTAAGCCTTGATCACGGGCGCCAGCAGTTCAGCCTCACGCATCGAAACGAACAAGCCGAACGAAAATATGGGGTCTACAAAACGGTGCGCGTCACCCACACACACAAAGCCTCTTCCAGTAAAACGCTGTACCTGATAGGAATAATTTGGAATCACATGCACATCTTCCACCAGATTGATCTCGGGCAGGCGCTGGCTCAATTCGGGGTTAAGCTCGCGCAGTTCACGAATTAGAAAATCTTTTTTATCCTCGCCCGTGCCCAGAAAATAAGCCGCAGACGTCACCACGCCCACACTGACAATTTCATCGTCAATCGGAATAAACCAGGCCCAATGGTATTTTCCCTTGTAAAAGATCAAGGTGTTGCCGCTCTCGGGTGCTTCCTGACGAATAGCGCCGGAAACGTGCGAGAAAATGGCGATCTGCTTATCATAACTGCCGCGAAACTTGGGGCCAGTCACGCCAGCATTCGCCAAAAATGTGGCCTGGCCTGAGCAATCCAGGAGCAGTTCCGATTCAATATCCTGCACCCCGCCATCTTCCATGTGAACCTGCACACCACGCACAGAGCCATCCTCGTTTAACAGCGGTTTTGCGGCCCGCCCAGGCACCACAACAGCGCCACGCGCAACGGCCTCATTCAACATCATTTTGTCAAAGTCAGAGCGGCGCACCTGCCAGGTGTACTGGTCGAAGAGCTTCCAATTTTCATCACGCCCTTTCACGGGGATATACCAGGCATTCTTGCCATTCGTGCCATACACCGTCAGCCCGCGTTTAATGGGATGCCCGCGCTTGAGCATCTCATCTCCCAGGCCCAGCCGCCGCAAAATGGCCCCGCACTCCCCCGACATGGATTCGCCAATGTGATAGCGCGGAAAAGTTTCCTTTTCAATGATCACCGATTGAATCCCCTCGCGGGCCAGAAACATGGCCGCCGTACTACCGCCGGGTCCCCCGCCAACAATTGCAACTTGAGTTTTCATAAAGCAGCCTCTTATCAAATTTAATCTAAAAGCATAACTTCAACGCAGTGACAAAGATATGTTTGCATCATTGTAATATATCTTGCGAAAACTTGAGCCACTCTCAATCTGTGCGCCCACAAAGCCTTGGAGTAAAATAGACTTACCCATTCATCCCCGCCGTGAGCGGCGGGACCTGTACACCTTATAAAATGACAGCCCGAACATCTTCCATACCCCTATATTCTGAAATTGTAAGAGAGAATTCGGCGCACCTGGTCTCTGTTGAAGCGCAGGTTCGCGCACTGAAAATCAGAATCGCCGATGCCGCCCATGCCGATGAGACAAGTGCGTTGGAATTTGAATTGATTTCTCTGGAAACCACATTAGCCAAGCACTCTCTGGTTGTTATTCTATTTTCAGCGACGTTGCTTGAAGCCTACATTTATGATTATGCGGCGCGACATCTTTCGGACAAATTTGCCCAGGAGTATGTGGACAAATTGGATGTAATAGGAAAATGGGTGGTCGTGCCTCGCTTGGCCACAGGCAGGGAGTTGCCTCGCGGCAAAAAATGGTTTGGCTTGATGAAGACACTCGTCAAAACCCGAAACTTGATTGCCCACAGTAAATCATCGGAACTTCCGCGCACAAAAAATCAAGCCCAACCCTACCTGGAAAGGATTCAAAACAAGGATGATCAATTTGCCCAATCCGCAAGACAATCTATTGAACTGTTAGATCTTCTCGTCGCTGAAATGAGTGACCTTGATCCCGACGAGTCAATCTGGATCGAAAGTTATTTTTCACCAATATCCCAAATCCGTCTGGAGGCAAAATGAGTTACCAAACAATTATCATCGCAGGCAACGTTGGCAAGGACCCGGAAATGCGCTACACCCCTTCCGGACAGGCCGTCACCAGTTTCTCGGTGGCCGTCAACGAATCATACACAAACAACAACGGCGAGAAAGTTAAAAAGACAATCTGGTTTCGCATTACGGCCTGGGGCAAGCAGGCTGAAATATGTAATCAATACGTAAAAAAAGGCCAGATGATTCTGGTGGAAGGCCGCATGACAGGTGATCAGAACACGGGCGGCCCTCGCGTTTGGACAGGACAGGATGGCCAACCGCGCGCCTCTTTTGAAATTTCTGCCAACATTGTCCGCTTCCTCTCCTCCCGTCATGACAGCGATGGCGGCGATGGCGGTTCTCACGCCCCCATGGACGCTGGCGAAATGTCGGCGCCCGCCGACGAAATTCCATTCTAAAAGTCGAGTCGCGAATGGCCAACACACCCCGCCCCGTCTCCATCAACCTCGAGGTGCCCGCAGACCTCGAGGCCATCTACTCAAATCTCGCGCGCATCTCGCACTCGCCCGCAGACATCGTCGTAGATTTCGCGCAAGCCATGCCCGGCGAAAATAAAGCCGTCATCAAAGGCCGCGTGCTCATGTCGCCGCTCAGCGCAAAACTTTTTCAGCGCGCGCTGGCCGAAAACATCGCCCGCTACGAATCCGCTTTTGGCGAGATTCAAGTGCCTGTCAACAATTCACTGGCCGAGAATCTTTTTCGTCCGCCCCACGCACCCGAACCGCCCGCGCCGTAACCCATGCAAAAACTGGAATCCATCGCCGAGAATATCCGCAAAGAATTCGACGTGCGCAGCGCCGCCCGTGACAAGGCCCTCGCCACCGCGCGACAGTTGACTCGCGCCTGCTCCCTGGCCATTCGCGCCGCCCACCGCCTCGAAACCAACGGGATGGCGGGTTTGCTCGCCGAAGCGCGTTCACTAGCGGACGGTTTGCACAGCGACCTCAAAGACCACGCCGACCTGTTCTACGCCGGCTACACTCAAGACGCACTCAAAGAATTTGTGGAAGCCAGCGTCACCTGCGCGCTGATTCAAAGTCAGCCTCTGCCCGCGCCCGAAGATCTCGGCGTCAGCGGACCCACCTACCTGAATGGACTCGCCGAAGTGGTCGGCGAACTGCGTCGGCGCACGCTGGATATTTTGCGGCATGGATATTCTGAAGAGGCCGAACGTCTGCTCACGCACATGGACGACATCTACGACTCACTCGTCACTATGGATTACCCCGACGCCATCACCAACGGCCTGCGCCGCCAAACCGACGTGGCGCGCAGCATCATCGAAAAGACTCGCGGCGACATCACCTTCAGTCTGCGCGGCGAGCATCTCGAACAAGCCATCAGCCGCCTCAGCGGCCAATTAAACAGCGACCCGCTCACGGGCGCGGACACGATGCGCGCTTTGCCGTCTAATCAGGATCAGGCCTAGTCATGGCGCAGGTCGGTCGTCGTCATCCACTGCTGTTGTATCGTGCGCTGATGAATCGCTGGTGGCCCGCCACACTTTCGATTGCCATTGGGCTGGCGGCGCTGGCCTGGGCTGTTAAACGAGACTCTCCACTCGAACCGTGGCGTTGGAATGGATTGCTGGTCCTGGCTGGAATGATGCTGGCGCTGACTGGCTTGTTATTGATTTTGCGCAGTATGGCCTATGTGCAGGCTTTTCCAACATACATAAAATTGAAGACGCCGTTTTTGCGAATCAACATTTCATACAAACGTGTGCGCCGTTATGTTTCGACCGAGTTTCGCATGCTCTTGCCGCCAACAAAGTTGCGCGGCTGGCGGCGTGACTTGATTGCGCCGCTGAGCAGTAAAACGGCGCTGGTGTTGGAGCTGACCAGTTGGCCGATTCACCCGCGCTTTATGCGCCTGTTTCTTTCCCCGTTTTTCTTTAAAGACAAGACGCCCCATTTTGTGATTTTGGTAGATAACTGGATGGGCCTGAGCGGGGAGATCGACAGCAAACGCACCGGCCCCAAAGACGACACGCCCTCGCAACTGCGCCAAATGGATCGCTCGATTCTCGGCAAGCTCCCGCGCCGCGATTAGCAACCTGCTTTACACAATTAGCCACACAGCACACAGAGTGTTTTGAGATTTTCTCAAGTTCTTCTCTGTGCGCTTGCGTACTCTGTGGCAAAGGCACTCGTCTGCGCAAGGCGAATCAATAAAGGAAATTCCACGTGCAAATCATTTTTAACGGCAAGAGTTACAGTAAACCCGAAGACATGCCCGCCAGCGAGCGCGAGGCCTTTAACCAGATGCAAAAGATTTTCGTGGACGCGAACGGCAACGGCATCCCCGATTTTCTGGAAGGCGACATGGTGAAAAATGTGATGACCGCTTTCACCAGCAATGTGAACTTTCAGGGCAAAGTTTACAACAGCCTCGATGAACTCCCCGAGCCTGCGCGCAAAAAAGTGCAGGAGGCTTTTGCGAAACTAAACCAGTTGGGAATTGTGAACGCCGCAGACCTCACCCCGCCGAACACCACTCAATCTGACCTGGCCTTTCAACGCTCCGAGCCGGCAGTGCAGGCGGGACAGTTGATGAATGAAGAGAATCCGAATCGCTGGCTGATCGTAGTTTCTGCGCTGGGCGGCATGCTCATCTGCGGGCTGGTCATTGCCGCATTTTTTCTTTTGCGAAATTAGGCGCATACAATCAGAAACCCGATGTCTTCAAGACATCGGGTTTCTTTTTTGCATTCAGATCAACGATCAATCGAAATATCATCCATCGAAATTTCATCTTCCACAGGTTCAAGATGCGTGAACACCACCGCGTCGCCCACCGCCGCGCGGATGTCGCGCTCGATGTCTTCGGCCAGATGATGCCCATCGTGCACCGACATGTTACCCGGCACCAGCACGTGCACCGACACAAATCTGCGCGAAGCCCCCTGACGAGTCAACAGCGCATGAAATTGAATCCCGCGCGCGCGATATTTTTCCAAAACATTTTCCGCGGCTTGATGTTCATGCTCGGGCAGTGACGCGTCCATCAACCCCTCCACCGAACGGCGCACCAATTTCAAACCCGTGCCGATAATATTCGCCGCCACAGCAAACGCCACCAGCGGGTCAAGCAGGGTCCATTTCGTCAGCGCCACCAACGCCACGCCGCCGATGACTCCCACCGACGTCCACACATCCGTCATTAAATGATGCGCGTCCGCTTCGAGCGTGATCGAATTATTTTTACGCCCGGCCCTCAACAGGATGCGCGCCACCACAAAGTTGACGGCTCCTGCCGCGCCCGAAACGGCCAGCCCCAAACCAATTTGTTCCAGCGGACGGGGATTCAGCAAACGCTCCGCCGCCGCCCAGGCAATGCCCGCCGCGGCCACAAGAATTAATACGCCCTCCACGATGCTCGAAAAATATTCCGCCTTGCCGTGCCCGTGCATGTGACTCTCGTCCGGCGGGCGCGCGGCAATCGTCAACATGCCCAGCGCCATGATCGCCGCGGCCAGGTTGATGCCCGATTCAATTGCGTCCGAGAGCAAGCCCACCGAGCCGGTTAAAACATATGCGCCCATCTTCAACACGATGGTGATCAGCGCGGCGGCAATCGACAGCCAGGCGAATTTTGTGAGCGAGTGACGGTTACTGTGCATGAGGTGATTATAGTCCCTGCACCTTTCGGCTCGCAGATACAAAAGTCACTGATAATCTGGCAATCTTTCCCACACTCCGATATTGGCAATTTTTGTTGGTGGCAAAAACAGGTAAAATAAAGATATGAACAGAAAAGTGCCATTGCGCATCAGGAAACTGATGAAGGAATTGAAGGCAGGGCTTGTCCGCATTTATGGAGACAAGTTGAAAGCGGTCTACTTGTACGGGTCCTATGCGCGCGGGGATTACCGTTCAGGCTCGGATGTGGATGTGATGATTTTATTATCCGATTACAAGAATTACTGGGAAGAAATACGGCGAACGAGTCAACTCATGAGTGACATCTCTCTGGAATATGATCTTCTTGTCAGCCGCATTTTTATGACAGAAGCAAAGTGGCAAAAGCCTGATACGCCTCTGTTGAGAAATATTCACCAGGACGGTCAACCTGCATGAAAGATTACACCCGCAAATTACTCGATAAAGCCCTGGATTCAATCGAAGCAGCGGAGGGTTTAATGGATATGGGCAAAGCAGAGTTTTCTGCTGGGCGCGCGTATTACGCGATGTTTTATATTGCTGAAGCCCTGCTCAGTGAAAAAGGATTGGAATTCAAAAAACACGGTCAGGTGATCGGGGCCTACGGTCTACATTTTGCAAAGACAAAAGAACTTGATCCAAAATATCATCGCTGGCTTGTAGACGGGTTTGATACTCGCGTCTCTGGAGATTATGGCGTGGAGACGGGGATTGATAACGACCTTGTGGCGGATATGATCAGCCAGGCAAGGGATTTTTTGGTCGATGCACGAAGGTATATTGAAAAATAAAATCATGGGGAACCACGCGCAATGAAAGAATTCATCTACTCCCGCAACGCCGTTTACGAAACCTTGCACGCCAAACGCAGGGACGTGTTTTCAATTGAAGTCTCTGAGGGTGCGCAGGACAAGGGCCGCCTGAGTGAGATCCTGCAAATCGCCAAAGAGCGCAAAATTAAAGTGACGCGAGTCCCGCGTGGGCGGCTGGACCGAGTCCACGAGAATCATCAGGGCATCATCGCTGAGGTCAGCAGGTATCCATATGTCAATGTGAGCGATATTCTCGAAACCGCACAACAGAAAAACGAATTGCCTTTCGTGCTCATTCTTGACTCTTTGCAAGACCCGCAAAATTTTGGCACGCTGTTGCGCACCGCCGAATCGGTCGGCGTGCATGGCGTGGTCATCCCGCTGGCGCGCACGGTGGAAGTGACGCCCGCGGTGGTCAACGCCTCCTCGGGGGCGAGCGAGCATATGCTCATCGCGCAATCCAATTTGTCGCAAGCGATGGAAGCGCTTAAACAGGCGGAGATGTGGCTCGTTGGCCTGGACCAAAACGGGGCGCGGCTCGAAGCGGGTTCCCGTCATCTGCGCGGGGCGCTCGGGCTGGTCGTCGGCTCGGAGGGGCAGGGTCTGCACGACCTGACGCGCAAAAAGTGCGACATCCTGTTGAAACTTCCGATGCGCGGAGAAATCGAGTCGCTTAACGCCGCCGTGGCCGGGTCTGTGGTTTTGTATCTCGCGCATCTGGCGCGCGGCAAATAACTTTTTCGAGAATAGTCTTTCGCGCCACAGCCCCCTCCGCCTTCGGCGCCTCCCCCAAATACGACATGAGTATCATTTATGTGTATCGATCATTTTGTGGTCGTATTTGGGGGAGGCTGGGAGGGGGCGGTTGAACGGGACAAATTCGGGGAAATAATATGACAACCATCTGGCCCGCTCTAACGGCTTATTAATCTCCGCGTGTGAAAATTAGAAGGAATTAATTTAAGCAGTTTTTTTGAGGAGAAGTGCAATGCGACGTTCAAAATTTTTCATCGGCATTGGCCTGATTGTGGCCGCAGTGGTTTACCTGATCGCTTCATCCACGGCGCAAGCCAAGGAATACTTCATGACTGTGGACGAATTGCAGGCGCAGGGCGCGGCTATGGTCGGAAAGAATTTGCGCATCTCGGGCGCGGTCATCGGCGACACAATCCAATACGACCCCGCCACCCTCACGCTGACTTTTGAAGTGGCGCAAGTCTCTGGCGACAACGCCGAGATCGAAGCCCTCGGCGGACTGGCCGTGGTGTTGCATCAAGCGGTCATTGACCCCACGCGCGCGCGCATGAAAATCATTTACATCGGCGTCACACCAGATTTACTGCGCAATGAAGCGCAGGCCATCGTCACTGGCTACATTGATGCAGACGGCGTCTTTCACGCCGATGAACTTTTGCTCAAATGCCCCACTAAATATGAAGAGGCTGTGCCCGAGCAGTCGGCCAGTAAATAAAAGCAAAACCCTGAAGGCTCAAGCCTTTGGGGTTTTAATTTCGGAACTTTTCTCGGCTCCAGCCGCCGTCCTCGGCGGCGGCCAAACGCCGAGGACGGCGATTGAAGCAGACGCCTGCAAGGAGAATTCATGCTCGCACAATTTGGGTACGGCACTTTAGTTTTATCCTTCGTGGTCACGCTGTATGCGGCCGGCGCGGCCATGCTGGGCGTGCGCAACAAATCGCTGGCGCAGATCGAATCTGCGCGCCGCGCCATGTTGCTGACTTTCCCGCTGGTCAGCCTGACGGCGCTCGTGCTGATCACATTGCTGGTCAGCAATCAATTCAATGTGCAATTCGTTTATGAAGTGACCAGCAGTTCGATGCCCACCTATTTAAAAGTCACCGCATGGTGGGGCGGGCAGGCCGGCTCATTATTATTCTGGTCCTTCCTCATGTCGGCCTTCGCCTCCGCCGTCACTTTGCACAAATGGGAGCGCGACCGCGAACTCCTGCCGTGGGTCATCGTGACGGCCTGCGTCACACTGGCCTTCTTCCTCGGCCTCAATATCTTTTTCGAGAATCCCTTCGCGCAACTTTATCAAACTCTCGACGGGGAAATCGGCGCTTACACATTTGCGCCCGCTGGCGCGCAACTCTTCCAACCTGTAGACGGGCGCGGACTCAATCCGCTTTTACGCCACCCGGGCATGATCATCCACCCGCCGATGCTCTACCTCGGCTTCGTCTCCTTTGTGATTCCCTTCGCCTTCGCCATCGCCGCCCTGGTAACGGGCCGCACCGACGACCGCTGGATTCGCCTGACCCGCCGCTGGACTCTGTGGGCCTGGTTCTTCCTCTCCTTCGGCCTCGTGCTCGGCGGACGTTGGGCCTACGACGTGCTCGGCTGGGGCGGCTACTGGGGCTGGGACCCCGTCGAGATTGCCGCCTTCATGCCCTGGCTGACCGGCACCGCTTTTTTACATTCAGTGATGATTCAAGAAAAGCGCGGCATGCTCAAGCAGTGGAACATGGTGCTGATCATCCTGACCTACTGCCTGGTCATCTTCGGCACTTTCCTCACCCGAAGCGGGGTGCTCTCCTCGGTGCATGCCTTCGCCCAAAGCGCCATCGGCCCGGCCTTCTTCATCTTTATCTTAGCCACCTTTTCCATTTCGATTCGTTTGCTCATTTATCGCTGGGCCGACCTGCGCGCCGAAGCCGAAATGACCTCCATGCTCTCGCGCGAAGCGCTGTTCCTCTTTAATAATCTGCTCTTCATGGGCATCCTCGTCGTCTGTTTTTGGGGCGTCATCTTCCCGCTCGTTTCAGAATTATTCACCGGCCAAAAAGTGACGGTGGGGCCGCCCTTCTATGAGCGCGCCAACGGCCCGCTCTTTTCTGCGCTCTTCTTCTTAATGGGCGTCGCGCCATTATCAGCCTGGGGACATTCCACCTGGCAAACGCTGGGCCGCGCTTTGTGGAAGCCAACTCTGATCGCCACAGCTATCACGGTTTTTCTATACTTTACCTACACCGAAAAACCCGCGGCCCTGCTGGGCTTTTTCCTCGTGGCATTGGTACTTCTCGTCACCGTCTACGAATTTTGGCGCGGCGCGCGCGCGCGTCAACAATCGCACAAAGAATCTTTCTTCAGCGCGCTCAACCATCTCACCGCGCGCAACCGCCGCCGCTACGGCGGATACATCGTCCACATGAGCATGGTGCTGATGGCCATCGGCATCCTCGGCATCGAAATTTTTCAAAAAGAAACACAAGGCCAATTGCAACTCAATCAGTCGCTTAACATCGGCGGCTACACCGTCACTTACGCCGAGATCGCCGACTTCCACTATCGCGACGGCCACGACGTGACCCGCGCCACAGTCAAAGTTTATCGCGGCGACGCCTACCTCGGCGAGCTGGCCCCGCGCATAGATTATTACTACACCCCCAGCGACATCGAAAACACATTACAACGCATGACCATCCCGGGCGTGCGCAGTACCCTGGCCGACGATTTATACATTCTGCTGGTAGACTGGCAACCCGCCACCGCCACTAGCGCAACTTTTAAAATTTACGTCAACCCACTGGTCAACTGGCTGTGGATCGGATGCCTCGTCTTCCTCTTCGGCATCCTCATCGCCGCCTGGCCCGATAAAGATGCAGAACTCGTCCCGGCCCGCGCAAAAAACAAAGCCTATCAATCTAGCGCGGCGGACGATTAGAACCACGTCAAACGTCGAAAGTCGCTCGACCTTCGACGTTATTTCGGAGACTGAATGAATCGACAATTACCAATTACTATTTACGTTCTCAGCCTCGCCCTCGTTCTCACCGCGCTGACGGCGGGTCGCGCTTTCGCCCAAGGCCCCCAGCCGCCCACAGATGACGAAGTGAACGCGGTGGCCAAAGAATTATTCTGCCCCGTGTGCGAAAACACGCCGCTGGACGTGTGTCCCACGCAGGCCTGCCGCCAGTGGCGCGACCAGATTCGCTCACTGCTCGCCGAGGGCAAAACATCAGACGAGATTAAACAATATTTTGTAGATACCTACGGCGACCGTGTGCTCAATGAGCCGCCGCGCACCGGCTTCAACTGGCTGGCGTACATCGTCCCGCCGCTGGTGATTTTGCTCGGCGCGCTGTCGGTGGTGCGCACGCTCAAAGGGATGAAGAAGCCCGTCGTCGTGTCACCCGCTGGGGGCGCGGACCGAAGCGAGGCCCGTCGTCTAGCCGAGGATGATTACGCCGCGCGTTTTGAAGAAGAAGTGCGCAAGAGGAAATAACTCGATGACTGAAGAGATAAAAACTTTGCCGCCCAAACGCGGCGCGCCATTGTGGGCGCAAATTCTGACGTTGGCCGGCCTGATCGCATTGCTGACGATGGTCTGGTTGATTTTGGGCAAACGTCAGCAGGGCAGCGTGCAACCCGGCGAAGTGATTCCAGATTTTTCGCTGACGTTGTTTAAAGATTATCAATACAACGAGCAGACTCAGGTGAGCCTTTCTGATTTTGCGGGAAAAGTGGTGGTGCTTAATTTTTGGGCTTCATGGTGCAAGCCCTGCGAACAGGAAGCCGCCGAATTGGAAGCCGCGTGGAAGTTTTACGAAGCGCGCGGCGACGTGATTTTCCTCGGCATAGATTACGTGGACACCGAACCCGAAGCGCTTTTGTATTTGAAAAAATTTGGCATCACCTACCCCAACGGGCCAGACCTGCGCACAAAAATTTCGCAGATGTTTCGCATTCGTGGTGTGCCCGAAACTTATTTTATTAATCGTAGCGGCGTACTTCGTTATGTTCAAGTGGGGCCGTTTACCACGCTGCAACAAATTCAATCCATCGTAGATTCAATATTGGCGGAATAAAAAATGGAAATCGGAGCTATTCTTCTGGTGCTGGTTGTGGCTGTGGCGGCGGGTGTGTTTATTACACAACCTTTGCAGGCGCGCGCGCGCCGCAACGCCAAGAGCGTATCCTCGCAAGATGAGTCGGCGCTGTTGGCCGAGCGCGAGCGGACGATTAACGCCCTGCAAGAATTGGACTTTGACCATGTGCTCGGCAAAGTGCCCGCTGAAGATTATCCCGCGCAACGCGCCGCATTGGTGCAACGCGGCGCGGAGATACTGAAGAAGCTGGATGCAATATCCCCCTCCCCTGTACTCGCGGGAGGCGATGTGCTGAGCGTGTCGAAGCAGGCCAGGGGTGAGGGCGAAAGCGACGCCGAAATCGAATCTGCGATTGCCGCCCGTCGCGCAGACCGCGCCAGAGTCGGAGCATCCAATCAACCGATTGGATTGGACGACGACCTCGAAGCGCTGATCGCCGCGCGCCGCTCAACGCGCAAAAATAAATCCGGCGGCTTCTGCTCGCGCTGTGGCAAACCCGTTTTGGTCAGCGACCGTTTTTGCCCGAATTGCGGGAAGGCTGTTGGTTAGGTAGTTTGATAATTTACGTCTGATATAAAATAAGTTCAAAACCTAAATGCCAATAGCGCGAATAGGCGAATG
>VFKQ01000045.1 GCA_009885445.1 Anaerolineaceae bacterium
AACCAAAAAACGGACGCTGTCTCGCGACAGCGTCCGTTTCGTTTTAAGTTTTACGCGTTACTGCGGCGGTGCCGCGGCGATCTCGGCCAGCGCGGCTTCGATCTCGGTGCGGAAGGCCGAGATGCCCTGCGCGCCTTCGATTCTGCGCGTCTTGAGCACACCGTTGACTCTGTAAGTGATGATGAAGGTGGGCGTGGCTTCCACGCCAGCGGTCACGCCGGCCTTGGCTTCGTCCGCGATGCGCGAGCCGTATTTGTTGCCAAGCAGGCAGGAGCTGAAGGCGTCTGTGTCCAGGTTGAGTCTGTTAGCAAAGGCGTTTAACTTCTTGGTGGAGTAGGAGCCGACATTTTCGCCGAGCTGATTGGCAAACAGGTAGTCGTGATACTCCCAAAACTTGCCCTGGTCACCGGCGCAATAGGCGGCCTCTGCCGCCTGCCCAGACTCAGGCCCAATGAACGAACCGAGCGAGCTATACACAAAACGCACCGTGCCGGTGACTACATAAGCCTGCATCAGTTGCTCTTCGGTATCCTGCCAGAAGCGGCGGCAAAATGGACACTGAAAATCGGAATACTCGGTGATGGTGATGGGCGCGTCGGCCTTGCCCACGGCGTTAAAGTCCACATCGGTGCGCACATAAGGCGTCACATTTGTCACCTGCACCGGGCGGAAGAACAGGAACCCGATACCTAGAGCCACCAGCGCCAATCCGCCCCACACAATAATGCGGTTACGCATTTGCGCGCGGGCGTGCCGGGCGCGCATCATTTCTCTCTTGCTCATACCTTGATTGTTCATTGATTTCTAACTCCTTGAATTAAATGGGGGGCGGCATTGTGCCACGTTCAAATTGATTTGTCCAGTAGGGACGGGTCTGGGACCCGCCTCTACTGGACAACCTGCGCATCCAGCCAGGCGATGTAATCTTTTAACACCTGCGCCTGCTCCGGCTCATTATGGATTTCGTGATACAGGCCCTCATAACGTTTGACGGTGACCAGCGCCGACGGGACGAGGCTCGCAAACTTTTCGCTTCCGCGCGGGAAGGTAATCGGGTCGGCGGACCCATAGGCGATCAACAACGGGACGGGAAATTGCGCCGCGCGCGCGAAGGCCCGCTCAGTGGCTTGCAGGCCCGCCTTGCCAAGACCTGTTGTCAGGCAGTCATGCCCGAGCGGGTCGGCGTTGTAGGCTGCCACCACGCGCGGGTCGCGGCTGAGATGCTCTGTTAAGAGTCCGCTACGCAGGGTGACGGTGGGCGCCAGCGAGCCTAAGACCTTGACCAACAGCACTTTTGCCTTTTGTTCGTGGATGGCGCTCATCAATCCTGCCGAGGAGGAAATCACACCGCGCGCGTTGGTACGATTGGAGAGTGAGTACGTCAACGCCAGCAGGCCGCCCATACTGTGCCCATATAAAAACACCGGCGCAGACGGGAATCGTTTTTGTGTTTCCAGCAGGAAGGCTTCAATATCGTTGTAGAAAGCATCCAGCGAGGGAGTGTGTCCACGCGCGCCGCCGGATTTTCCGTGGCCGCGCAAGTCGAATCCCAGCAGGGCATAGCCCGCGGCATTGAAGGCCGCGCCCACATGCTCATAGCGGCCAATGTGGTCGCCGAGTCCGTGCACGAAACAAATTGCCCCTTTTACATTTCCATCCGGGAACCAACCGCGGGCGAACATGTCCAGCCCGTCGAAAGATTTCCATGTCCATTCAGTGCTTTTCATTTTGACCTCCAATTCCAAATCACGGATAAAATATTAAGCGGAATGCCATCCCGCTTCACCTATCAACCAATCACAATCTTGAATTCACATTGACGCGCGCCCTGCGCGCGACAAGTTGTTTCAATCACGTCGAATTCGCGCGAGTCGGCCCAGCGCAGGCTCTCGCGCACCAGCCCGAGGGTCACCCAGCAGATCGGCTCGTCGGTATGCTCGCCCGCAGTGCAGGGACTGGTATGGTCCACCAACAGAAAGTCGCGGTCCAGCGTGTGCGCGCTAATATCGCCGGCATTGCTTGAAAGCAATCGCGCGACCACATTCAATGCCGTGCGACAACGCGCAGAAGCTGGCAGTAAACGCGCAAAAGCCATTTGCAATTTAAGCGCAAAAGGCGCCTCGGCAATCAAGCGCGGCCACCATTGCGCGCCGATGCGCAGGAAAATGCCGCGCGCGCCACGCCCATAATACAAACGCATGGCCCTCTGCAAAGAGGCGTACGCCCGACCCGCCGCCAGCGCGTCCATGGCGCGGGCCGCTGAAAGGTCCGCTTGGATCGGCGGCAGGTTTGACTTCTCGAGCACGGCGAACAGATTGTCATTCCCCACTTGTGCAGAAACGGTCTCCACAAAACTGCGCAAGGCTTGCGGCGGAAAAAGAATCTCAGGCATCCTGCATTTTCCCAACTTCAAAGCGGCAGTATTCATCGCCCTTCGCGAGGCAATGCGTTTCAATAATTTCGTACGTGTGACCAGTGGCCCAACGCACGGCCTCGCTCAACGAGCCGACGTACAAATGACACAACGGGTCGGCGCTGGTGCGTCCATGACAAATGGCGCAGGTGGATTCGAAATATGCAATGTGCTCGCCCGAGTCTTCCACCCAGGCCTGCACCTGCGGGTTGCTTTTTTTCAACGCGCCGGCCACACTATTTAAAATAAATTTCACGCGCTGTTTTTCTGGCAGAAGTTTAAGCGCCACACCGGCCAACCCGAGCAGGGCCGATTGTTCGCGCACACCATATTGAAACGAAGCGCGCCCAATGCGTTGCAACATGCCGCGTCCGCCGCGTCCATAAAATTCTTCAATGGCCGCATTCAGGCGCGCATATTGCGAAGCGCTAATCGAAGGCTCGATATCATTGGGCGGCAGATGGCCCACAAACTGCTCCAGATTGCTGGCGCGCAACACGGCGTTGAGTCCGTTTTCGCCGAGCACCTCCTGCGACGAAACCAGCGCCTGGCGCACCAATGCGTTGACGATCATCATATCTTCGCGAGCCATGTCAGCCTCCTTTAATTTCGTTTGTAAAAACAGAAAGTTCTTCGCCACTGCGAATGAAACCCAGACGCCGATACAATTTCAGCGACGCGTCATTGTCGGCCTGCGTGTTCACCGTCAGACGAAAAATATTTGCCGCGCGCGTAAAGCGGATTAAGTCTGCGACCAGCGCCGCGCCGAGTCCACGCCCCTGCGCCTCTTTCCGCACTGCGAGGCGGGCCAGGTGACCCCGAGCCGAGTCGCCGCTCGAAAGTTGATAGGCCAGCATTTGTCCGTTCGCATCGCGCAGGACGGTGGCGTAAATTTTTTGTGTGCAGGCGCGACGCAACGTGTCGGGCGAGTATTGCCAAAGCAAGGGGAAGGCGTCTGCATCTACTGCGGCGGCTTCGGGTAAATCATCATCGGTCAGTGGCGTAATGCGCAAACCGGATGGCAGGGCTAGCGGCAGGGTGGCCGCGCCACTGCGCTCCAACAAAACAACAGACTGGCTGTGCGCGAAACCGCTGTTGATTAAATATTTTTGAAACCAGAGTTGAGTCACAATCGCGCCGACGATTGCGCCGCCGTCGCCCGTCAGCGATTCGTGCGCGGCAGACCATAATGTGTCCCAGGCATTTTGCTCGGGCAGGGAGCCATGCGAAACGAAGAGGCGCATCCAGGCCACGCCAACGGGGTCAGCGGGACAGGCCAGCGCGGCGACGATGCGTCCGCTTTGTTCGAGCACCCAGAAGTGCGGTGAACCCAGCCAGTCGAGCGGAGCGCGCCAGTCGAGGTGACGGTGTGCGCGCGGCTCAAAAAACAACAGGCTCGAAAGAGCCTGATGGTCGTGCAAGTCTGCGGTGCGCACGCGTTGTTGGGTGGCGATCATGAAATAAAGCGCAAAAGGAATCTGGTGAAACGTTGAAGCGGGCTGGGGTTTTGAGCCGCGCCGAGCGAGCCAAGCATTTCGATGCCCGCAGTGTTAAATTGTCCCTGCTTGAGGCGGATGCCGGCAATGGATTTCAGCGTCAGCGATTGCATGTCGCCTTGTCCGCTTTCGCCAAAAAACCTTGCGGCCTGCTCGTAGAGGGCAATGGCCTCGGCGTATTTTTTCAAGTCTTCGAGCGCGGCGCCCTGGTTGCCGAGGGCCATGGCCTGACGGGCCTTGTCGCCTGCGCTGGCGAAGACCAGCTCGGTGCCGCGCGCGGCTTCGAGGGCTTCGCGCGGCTGTTTGTTTTTGAGCAGGGCCACGCTCAGGTTGTTATCCATCTCTGCGGCGAGCAACCCGCTACGGCCGAGGGTAAAGAGGCGCGAGGCCTGTCGAAAGGCCTCGGCGGCTTCGGCGTAGCGTCCCGCAGTGAAGTCGCGCTTTCCATCTGCTTGGTATTCGTGTGCTTCTTTGGGCATGGGATTTAGAAGGTGATGTCGAGCAGGCCTTCGGCCACCGAACGCAATTTTTCTGTGGACATGGCGCTCAGCTTGCTGGCCAATTGTAAATAAGGGATGTTCACCGGCTGGCTGGCAAAGGTGCGCAGTTCGGGCGGCAGTTTCATGAAGTCGTTAAAGGCCTTTTGTTCCATCATCCACTGCCCCACCGGGCCGTTGCGGTCGAACAGGTCTTCGATACGTGTGTTGAGCGCGCCCAGCAAAATCTCAAGCTCGGGCACCGACACGGGGCGCTCACCCAATTCGTAGGCTTTGATGCGAGCGCCGGTGACGCCTGTCTCATGTGACATGGCCCGCACGGACATGTTCACTTTTTCACGCTGTTGGCGGAGCAAGGCCCCAATAATGCGCTGGCGAATTTCGCGCAGGCGCGGCAGGTCGAGTGGTTCGGTGGGCGAGGCGTCGTCTGAGATGGCCTCGTTGCCCCAGAAATGATTGATGGGCAGTTTCAAATAGTAGACCAGCACTTCCAACTCGGGCAGGGAGGGCGCACGACGTCCCTCTTCGTAGGCCTTGAGAATGGATTTGCTGATGCCAACTGAATCGGCGCACTCTTGCAATTTGCGCCGCGAGGCCAGGCGCGCGTCACGAATGAGGACGCCAAGTTTTTTTGTGCGAAGGTTGATTTGGGTGCGTGTGTCCATGGTTATAAAATCCTGCGCAAATTATACCGCCGGTTAAGGCTGGTGCTTGGCGCCGCGTATAGTTTTCTCAAGGTAATTTTTTGCCACAGAGTTCACAGAGAAAACAAGAGAAAAATTCTAGCGACCCGACACTTTCGAATCAAGTGGTGGTCGAGTAGCCCTGATGTACTCCGAAGGGCATATCGAGACCACATTGATTAGCAATTTTGCACTTCGCTGGTCTCGACCACGGCACTTGCGCTCGTGGCAAGTGTACGGCCCCTTTGGGAGAGCACCGCCACCCTTCGACAAGCTCAGGACATCGCTCGACCACCAGAGTGCTATTGGAACAAACTTTCAGGTGGCTGGTGATTAGCGTCGCGAGCGGCCGGAGACCATGCCGGCCAGATCTGCGCCAAACACTTCGGGGCCAAGTTTGATGCCGGCCGCTTCGAGGCGGGGCATGAAGCCTGGGCGGATGCCGGTGGGTTTAAGGTTGCCCAGCACCTTGCCGCCTTCGCCCATGCCGGTCTGCTCGAATTTAAAAACATCAGTAAGGATGACTGTATCGCCTTCCATTCCGCCCACCTCGGTAATGGCCGTCACTTTACGCGTCCCGTCTTTCATGCGGGATTGTTGAACGATTAAATCTACAGCCGAGGCAATCTGCTGGCGAACTACTTTTAGCGGCAAATCCATACCGGCCATTAAAACCAACGTTTCAAGGCGTGCGAGTGCGTCGCGTGGCGCATTGGCATGTACAGTGGTCATTGAGCCATCATGGCCGGTGTTCATGGCCTGCAACATATCCAGCGCTTCGCCGCCGCGGCACTCCCCCACCACAATGCGGTCGGGTCGCATGCGCAGGCAGTTGCGCACCAGGTCGCGGATGGTGACTGCGCCGTGGCCCTCGGTGGAGGCGGTCTTTGTTTCGAGGCGCACCACATGTTCCTGTTGAAGTTGCAATTCGGCGGCGTCTTCGATGGTGACGATGCGCTCGTCTTCGGCAATGAACCCGGAGAGCACATTGAGCAATGTAGTCTTTCCGGAGCCGGTGCCGCCGGAGATGACAATGTTGAGTCGCGCCAGGACGCATGCGCGCAGGAACTCTGCCATGGTCTGGGTGATGGAGCCATAATCCACGAGGGCCTGGATGCTGAGCTTGTCTTTGCGAAATTTTCTAATGGTGATGGATGGACCGTCAATGGCGACGGGCGGCACCACGGCGTTGACTCGCGAACCGTCCGGCAGGCGCGCGTCGACGGTGGGGCTGTCGGCGTCTACACGGCGACCGAGCGGGAGGATGATCTTGTCGATGATGCGCAGGACATGTGCGTCATTTTCAAAGGTCATGGGCGTCTTGGTCAGTTGACCTTTCTTTTCGACGTAGATCATTTGCGGGCCGTTGACCATCACCTCGCTTACATCCGGGTCATCCAGCAGGGATTGAATGGGACCATAGCCCAACACCTCGTCCAGCACGTCGCGGGTTAATTGTTGCTTCACCACCTCCGGCAGTTTGAGTTGGGAGCGCTCGTAGATTTCATTAATATTCTGCGTGACAAATTCTATTTGTTTGGTAGAGGGCATCTCCTGACCTTCAAGCCCGCGTGAAAGATTCTCGATCAGGTACTTTTTGAACTTGAGCATGTCTGCGGCAGTTAACCCAGCCCGGGAAGCGGTTTTGAGAAGGCTCATGCCGCCCGCCTGGTCTCAGAGTCAGGCATGACCCACACGACCTGCTCGCGGCGCACGGCCAGAAAATCGCTGGCATAAACCTGCTTTCCATCTGCATCGACTATGCTGGCATTGGTCATTGCCAGGTAAGGTTCGTCGCGATTCAGTTCATCCTTCAGCCTTTCGTCCGGGCGGATGTGGATGTTGCCGCGTATCAGATGCATGGTGGTTTGCACCAGCGCGGCGACGGCGACCTTGGAAACCACGTCGGTAAATATTTTTCCCTTGTCATCATATTCGAGTGACATGCCTGTGCTCCTTGAATGGGATAGCCTTGTGGCGTAAGCGTGATGTTTTATGATTCAACAGGCGGCATAAGGTAGCCCAGGCCCGAACGGGTGACGATGTGTTTGGGCGTGTGCGCGTCGTCTTCCAATTTTTGGCGCAGGCGCGCGATGCTGACCCACAAGATTTCCTTGTCGGTTTTGTATTCGGGGCCCCACACGCTGGTGAGCAAGTCTTCAGAAGTTAAAATTTTGCCGAGGTTATGCGCAAATTGCAAGAGCAGGCGATATTCAGTGGCCGAAAGCGAGACCGCCATTTCGCCGCGCCACACTTCGGCACGCGCAAAATCGATGCGCAAATTGTCATGACTAAAAAAGCGTGCCTGCCCGCTATCAGTGGGCGGCGTTGCGCGGCGCAACACCGCGCGGACGCGGGCCAGCAGCTCGGTGGCCGAGAACGGTTTGACGAGGTAATCGTCTGCGCCGAGGTCGAGGCCGCGCACACGGTCTTGCTCCTCGCCTTTGGCTGTCAATATGACGATGGGCACATTCGAAAATTCACGGATGCGCTGGCAGGTGGCAAAGCCGTCGAGGCGCGGCATCATCACATCCAGCAGAATCAGATCTATGGGTTGGGATGAAAAAATGTCAATAGCTTGTTGCCCATCTTGCGCGGTGACTACTTCATAATTTTCGGTACGCAGGTTGGCTTCCAACAGCCGCAGGTAGCGGGGTTCATCGTCCACAATCAAGACACGTTTTACCATGATATTGCTCCTTGATACACGTTAGTCGGACGTAGATGGTGTTGCCACAATCGGCAATTCAATATGAAAAGTGACGCCGTGGCCTCGCGTCGATTCTGCCCAAATCTTACCACGATGCGCGGCGATGATTTGCCTGCAAATATACAGGCCGAGACCCGTGCCGGTGTTGGCCGCGCGCTCGTCATCTGGCACTCGATAAAAACGCTCGAAGATCATCTCAAGAAATTCACTGGGAATTCCGGGGCCTTCGTCGCTGAACTGGATGTGCAGGGACTCGCCTTCTTGGTTTAGATTAATATGCAACGGAGAGCCTGGCGCATATTTAAGCGCGTTGTTAAACAGGTTTTCGAAGATACGCCTCAGGTGGACTGAGTCGCCTTGCATGGGCGGAACCGCCCCAAAGTCTAGCGTGACCGCGAGGTTGGGCTGACGCTGTTTGGCGCGGATGACCGCGTCGCGCAGCATGGCGTCGAGTCGCATGGGCTGAAATTTAAATTGAATCGAGTTGCTTTGCAAGCGCGACGATTCGAGCAGGTCTTCGATGAGTTGCGAGAGTCTGTCGGTCTCTTCGTCGATGATGGTCAAAAATTCGCGTTGTGTTTCGTCATCCCATTGCGTGTCATTGCGCAAAAGAGTGGTGGAGTAACCTTTGATAAAACCGAGCGGCGTGCGCAATTCGTGTGAGATCGTGGCCATGAAATCATCCTGAAGGCGCACGCGGCGTTGCACTTCATGCAATTGGCTATAGGTCTCCTGCCATGAGCGACGCTCAAACAAATGCGAGATCCAACTTGAGACGAGGGCAGCCATGCTGAGATGTTCTTCGTTAAACAGCGGGCCGCCAAAGCGAATAAAAACCACCGCGCCGTGCGCCTGATTGCCAGCATGCAAAGGCATGCCCAACAAATAACTCATTCCAATGCGATCGGTGTTGGGCGCGCTCGTGCGCGCGGGCGTGTGCATGACGAGTGAACCGCTGGTAATGACCTGGTTGGCCAGGCTTTCGCCCCAGGCCGCGTCGGCTTCGGCTTGCTTGCCGCGACCCAGCGCGCGCGCAAAAAAAACTTCGGCGGTGTGGGTGCCGTGCTCAAGGATATACACCGCCATGTTATCGAAGACCATCGTGGCGCGCAGTTCGGTGGCCAGCACTTCGATGGCAGATTTCCAATCGGCGAGGGCCGAGGCCTTTTTGAAAACAGAGAACAGCGCGTTTAGCTTGGAGGGGTCCACAGCGCTCCTAATCGGCGCGCGCCGAGATGGTCAACAAGGGGAAGCGGAAGGTGGAACCTTTGCCCTGCACCGAGGACACGTCAATCATCGAGCCGTGCGCCTCAATGATCTGGCGCACGAGCGAAAGCCCAATGCCAGTGCCGCCATATTTGCGCGTGGAAGAGGCGTCTAATTGATGAAACGGCTCAAAAATTTCCTCCACCTGGCTGGGTGAAATGCCAATGCCGGTATCCGTCACAGAGATCATCACCAGGTCATTCGATTCGCGGCGCATCGAAAGCACCACACGCCCCTCAGAAGGCGTGAACTTGACGGCATTATCCAGCAATTGCCCAAGCGCCCAGGCGATTTTTTGCGGGTCAGCCTGCAACATGGGCAAATCTTTATCCACTACTGCGTGCGCAGTGACGCCGCGGTCAATGGCTTTTTGTTGCACAGTTTTAATCAGCAGGTTGGCCAGACGGTTCATATCCACCGACTCCTGCTTAATGCTCAACTCGCCGCGCGAAGCCAGCGAGAACATGATCAGGTCATCGATCAATCCTTCGAGCCGCGCCGTGGATTGGTGGCTAACCTGCAAGGCGTGTTTCTGGTCCGCGCTAATCGGGCCAAGCGACTCGCTGACAAGCAATTCGACATAGCCCTTGATGTGCGTCAGCGGTGTGCGCAATTCATGCGAGATGTTTGAAATAAAGTTGGCCTTCATTTGGCTCAATTCCGAAAGCCGCGCCAGCGCCTCCTCCAATTCGGCGGTGCGCTGTTGCACACGCTCCTCCAAACTGCGGTTGGCCGCCTGCAAAGCGTTGCGTAATTGGATGATCTGCTCGGTCACAACCTGATCAAGTTTTTCGCGCGATAAAAGATTCAACTCGATCAACGCATGGCCCAACATGCAGGCCCGTCCAAGCGCCACCTGTTCCTGCTGATAGGCCAGCGCGTGAATCAAATCGTCTTCGCTGATGAATTCTTTATGCACCAAATAATCGCCCAAGCGCGGCACCAGCATTTCGGGGCTGAGTCGTAACGGTTGCGTACTCATATATTCCTCCACACCCAATCACCCGCCACCATCGTGGCGGCAGATTGCATCGTCAGCAGTTCATCGGGCGCGCATGTAAACGGATTTTTTTGAAGAACGATCAAATCTGCCAGATAATTTTCAACGAGTCTCCCGAGGCGATTTTCCATGCCCGCCGCGTAAGCCGGGCCGGTGGTAAATGCTTCAATGGATTCTTGAATCATCAACTTCTGCGCGGGGACCCAGCCCTCGGGCGACGGCGAGCCATCGGCGCGACGACGCGAGACCGCGGCATGCAGACCTTTGAACGGGTCGGGCGATTCTACCGGCGCATCCGACCCGAAGGCGAGATGCGCGCCATGCGTCAGTTGTTCGCGCCAGGCATAGGCGAGTTGGTTGCGTTCCGCGCCCCAATACTTGTCAGCGCTGAGCATATCAGATGTCGCGTGAGTCGGTTGCATCGAAGCGATGACATTTAGTTGAGCGAGACGCGACGCGTCGTCTGCGTGAATCAGCTGGACGTGCTCGATGCGATGCCGCCGGGCTGGCCGGCCCGAGGTGCGCTCATAGTGGCGCAGTTGCTCGTAAGCGTTAAGCACCTCGTGGTTGGCGCGGTCCCCAATCGCGTGGACGGTCATGCCGAGTCCCACGTCTGCGGCGCGACGGGCGATCTCAAAAAGCGCTTCGCCGTCCATGTTGAGGATACCGCGATTCTCGGGTTCGCCCTCATACGGTTGAAGCATGGCCGCTGTGCGCGGACCGAGCGCGCCGTCCATAAAAACTTTGAGCATGCCGACACGCAGATAATCATCGCCGAAGCCGGTACACAGACCCAGTCCTTCAGCGTGCTCAAGGTCTTCGACAGGAATGGTTTTCGTGATGCGCAATTTAAGTTCGCCGCTTGCATGCAAATTTTGCAAAGCCATGAAACAGACGCGCCGATCAAAATCGTGCAGGCCGGTGAGGCCCATCTTCCATAAAATAGGTTGCGCGTTGCGAATCGACTCGCTCACATCATTGAGCGCTGGCTTGGGGATATGTGCGCTGACAAGTTCCATCGCGGTTTCGAGCAGAATGCCGGTGGGCTGTCCATGCTCGTCGCGCTGAATCTCGCCGTTGATTGGATTCAGTGTGTCCGCATTGATGCCCGCGAGTTTTAGCGCGGCGCTGTTTGCCCACGCGGCGTGGAGGGAGTGAGCGGTGAGGTAGATAGGATGATTGAGCGTGATGGAGTCGAGGTCGGAGGAGGAGGGCCAGGAGTTCGCCCTCACCCCCGGCCCCTCTCCCTCCGGGAGAGGGGAGTCAGACTGCCATTCATTCTGATCCCAACCATGCCCGAGAATCCACTCGTTTGCTTTTGTTGTCTTAACTCGCTCAGCCACACGGTGCAGACATTCGGCACGGGTATGCGTGGCGCAGTCCACTTTTTGCAGGCCGAGGGCATAATGTTGAAGATGAATGTGCGCGTCGGTGAGGCCGGGGATGACGATGCGGCCTTCGAGATTTATTTTTTCAACGGAAGTTGTGTCCAGCAGTTCATCGCCGCCTACGGCGAGAATCTGTCCGCGATCAATTAACAGCGCGGAGGCCGTCGGTTGCGCGGGGTTCAAAGTGTAGATGCGGGCGTTGTGTAGGAGTTGCATGTTTATTTACGACAGATGAAAGAGATAAAAAGGATTTTGCCTTTATCTCTTTCATCCCTTTTATCCGTGGTTACAAAAGACGTTCCAGCAAACCATCCAACTCTTCATCAGAGTAATAATAGATGGTCAACGCGCCGCCTTTTTTGCCGTGCTTCAAAGCGACCTTGGTGCCGAGGCTGGCGCGCAATTTGCGTTCCACATCGGCCACGTCGGCGGATGCTTTCGCTTTTGGTTTGGCTTTTTCTTTTTCGCCGCCAAACTTGCGCACGAGTCCTTCGGTTTGGCGGACGGACAAACTTAATTTCAAAACAGTTTGTAGCGCGGCTTCCTGCGCTTTGGCAGAAGTTAAGCCGAGCAATGCGCGCGCGTGTCCTTCGCTGATCTCTTCGTCAGCGAGGGCTTGTTTGACTCTTTGGGCGAGTCCCAACAGGCGCAGGGTATTCGTCACTGCCACGCGACTCTTGCCCACGCGCGTTGCGACTTGTTCCTGCGAGAGTCCGAAATCCTGGACGAGATGTTGATAGGCTTCGGCCTCCTCGAGCGGACCGAGGTCTGCGCGCTGGACGTTTTCGATCAGGGCGAGTTCGAGCAGTTGACGGTCACTGGCCTGGCGAATAATCACCGGCACAGTTTTGAGTCCCGCCAGTTTGGAGGCTTGCAAGCGGCGCTCGCCCGCGATGAGTGTGTAATTTCCATTGCGACCCGGCGAGACGATCAGCGGCTGGATGACTCCGTGCTCGCGAATCGAGTCGGCTAGTTCGTCTAATTGCTGTGCGGCAAAGTGGGTGCGCGGCTGGCGCGGGTTGCGCACGATAGACTCGATCGGGGCCTGTGTCGCTGAACCCGCTATGGGCGCGGAGTGTTCCGTCGCTGTATTGGCCGCGCCGGGGATGAGGGCGTCGAGTCCTTTACCGAGTCCTGTTCGTTGAGACATTAGTTCTCCTTTTCAAACACAAAGGTCACAAAGGTTTTTACTTCGTGTACTTGGTGTCCTTCGTGTTTAAATTTTTACGCCATCGCCCTTGAGCACTTCGCGCGCCAGTGACTCGTACGCTTTCGCGCCCGGGGAGGAGGGCGCGTAGGCCGAGATGGGCAGACCATACGAGGGCGCTTCGGCGAGGCGGATACTGCGCGGGATGACGGACTTGAAGGTCTGTTGCGGAAAGTGACGATTGACCTCCGCGACCACATCGGTGCCGAGGCGGGTGCGCGGATCGAACATGGTCAGCACCACGCCACGAACTTTGAGATCGGGGAACAGCGCCGAGCGGACGAGGTTGATCGTCAGCGTGAGTTGACCGAGTCCCTCGAGGGCGAGGTACTCGCATTGCACGGGGATGATGACGCCGTCCTGCGCGGCGACGAGCGCGTTGACGGTCAGCAAGCCGAGCGAGGGCGGGCAGTCAATGAGGATGTAATCGTATTTGCCGTCGAGTTCGGCGAGGGCGGTCTTGAGTTTGAACTCGCGCTCGCGCTCGTTGACCAGTTCCACTTCGGCGCCGGCCAACCCGGGAGCGGCGGGCAGGATATCCAGGTTGAGTCTCTCGTTGCGCAGGACAAGGCTTGTGGTGGAGGCCGTGCCAAACATGGCTTCATAGATACTGCCGGCCAGCGTGTTCTTGTCCACGCCGAGGCAGGAGGTGGCGTTGGCCTGCGGATCGAGGTCCACGATTAACACGCGCTGACCGAACTTGGCCAGGAATGCGGCCAGGTTGATGGTGCTGGTGGTTTTGCCCACCCCACCTTTTTGGTTGACGAGGGTGTAGATGCGAGTCATTTCATTTTCCGATTTACGATTTTTGGATTTACGATTGGAGAGAAGAGAACAGTGAATGGTAATTGGTAATTGGTAATTCGAGTCGGCTATTGTAAAACTTCTACCAAACAGGATTCGATTTCTTGTGGTGTGGGAATAGAG
>VFKQ01000099.1 GCA_009885445.1 Anaerolineaceae bacterium
ACGGCGTCGCCGTGTAGGGGCACGGCGTCGCCATGTAGGGGCACGGCGTCGCCATGTAGGGGCACGGCGTCGCCATGTAGGGGCACGGCGTCGCCGTGCCCCTACGACAATAAAAGATAAAATGATTTTGGAGCAACCATGAACGCAGAAGAGACGCTGGCGCAAATTGCGGGCGAAGTTGCGGTGTGCAAAAATTGCGCCTTGCACAAGACGCGCGAGAAGTCGGTGCCTGGTGAGGGACCGTTTAATTCTGAAATCATGTTCATCGGCGAGGGACCGGGCGCGAACGAGAACAAGCAGGGACGTCCCTTCGTGGGCGCGGCGGGCAACTTTTTGAATCAATTGCTGGCCGAAGCGGGACTCAAACGCGAAGAGGTGTGGATTGGCAACGTGGTAAAATGCCGCCCGCCTGAAAATCGCGACCCTCTGCCCGAGGAACTCTCGGCCTGCAACTTGTATCTCGAACGACAGATGGCGGCCATTAACCCGAGTATCATTGTCACGCTCGGGCGCTTCTCGATGGGCAAATTTATGGAAGGCGTGAAGATTAGCGCGGTGCACGGCGAGATGCGCAAGGTCGGTGACCGTTTTGTAATTCCAATGTTCCATCCCGCGGCGGCGTTGCATCAACCACAGTTGAAGAGCACGATCCTCGCGGACTTCGCCAAACTTCCGCAACTGCTGGACGTGGCGCGCAAAGAGTTGGGCAAGTCTGCGCTGGTGGCGAAGGTTGAAGAGTCGGACGAAGAGTCGAAGCGGTTGAATTTGTTTTGACCTAACCCCCCAGCCCCCTTCCCTTTAGGGAAGGGGGGCTGGGGCAGGATTGATAACAAGGAAATCCATGACCATCCAAGACACGCTCATCAAAAAACTCCAAGATAAATCCGCGAGCATCGCCATCCTCGGCCTCGGCTATGTGGGACTGCCGCTGGCGGTCGTGTTTGCCGAGGCGGGATTCCACGTCACGGGGGTGGACCCGGACAAACGTAAGATTGATGCGCTCCACAAGGGCGAATCCTACATCCCCGATGTGAAATCCGAAGTCGTGGCGAAGTTGGTCAAGTCGGGGCATCTGAAAGCGACGGCGGATTTCTCGGTGCTGAAAGACATCGACGCGGTCAGCATCTGCGTGCCGACTCCGTTACGCAAAACGGGCGACCCGGATATGTCGTTTATTTTGTCCGCGACGGAAGAGCTGGCGAAGTACGTGCATAAGGGCATGGTCGTCGTGCTCGAGTCAACGACCTATCCCGGCACGACGCGCGAAGTGCTCTTGCCCAAACTCGGCGCGGCGCATGGACTCAAGGTGGGCGAGGACTGGTTCCTGGCTTTCTCGCCCGAGCGCGTGGACCCGGGCCGCACCGACTGGACGACGATCAACA
>VFKQ01000143.1 GCA_009885445.1 Anaerolineaceae bacterium
ATTTTTCAGCCTATTGTGGGAGGTTTTTTTGAACATTTTTAGAACCACGGGTTTTTCGACAGTCTCGTTAGGTGCTTGTCTTGCAAATCGTGGTCTCTCTTTAATCCCCGCGCGGAGTCAAAGGGCGACCTCCCCGCGAAAACCAGTACTAGCCCGGAGGAGATCAAATGGACGCCTGGCTTAAAGCCAATAAGGATGTTTTGCTTCTAATGATGGCTGGCATTTTTTATGCCATCCTCGTCTACGAAATCTGGAAAGGCGAGTTCAAACTCTCCAGCAGTAAAAACACGACGAGCTTGATTATTTCCCGCAAAACTCACCCGCTCATATATTGGCTGGGCATGGCTATTCAATTCATACTTATCACTGGACTGCTTCTGGTTTTGTATTTTCAAGTTTGAGTCAACTTTTTCGGCCAGTCAAAATCGGCTTTTGATTATTTGGCGTTCAGTTGTCGACGGTACAAGCCTGTCGAGACGCTGGTTTCCAGTTTATACTGCTTTCAAGCATTGTCCACGCGCGGAGCCAAGAGCTGTCTCTCCGCGAAAACAATCAGTAGCCCTGAGGAGATTAATATGACCACCAGCGAAGCAGTTGTTCTTGTAATTGTGATGATTGTTTGTCTAGTTTGGGACGCCTTCATCGTCCGCCAGATTTTGAGAGGTGAGACCGCCGCCTTCTCCGCTCAAACGTGGGAACAGCAACGCACCAGGTCCCGCAAAAGTGAACCAACGGCATTTTGGGTGGTGATTGGCATGCAACTGATGGTTGCCAACGGAGTCATTCTGTATTTGCTTTGGTTTTGGTTGTCAACGTTGGCTAATTAAGAATTCGGCCCCAGCTTCGAGTTTTTCCTGCTCACAATCACACTCCACATCCGTCACAATTATTTTCGCACACCATATCCCGTATAAAGGAATCACAAAATGAGAGCAGAACAGAAAGTAATGCAACTGGTCAGAGATACATCCTCCTCCATTTCAGCGCTGACAGAAGACAGCGCGGGCGAATACTTCTCCGAGTCACGCTTTTTTTTCCTCACCGACATCGCCAATCGACTGGCCCCCAAACCCATTTCGGTCAATTTGATGAGCAAGCGCACTCCCTACGCCAACCCACACCGGTTTGCACAGCTCCTCGCCGACATAGCCCAGGCCGGCTACCTTACTGCAAACGGAACTGACAGCTACACCGTCAGCGAAAAAGGCGCCGCCGCCATCAACGCCGCCAACGGCGCGTTCTATGCGCGCGTCAACAAGCTCAACCAATTTTCCAGCGAAAAATTAATCGAACTCAGCGCCCTGCTCAGCAGACTTGTGGACGCAAGCTCGAAAGCAGACGCCGTCAACGCGACGTTTTGCCTGAGCATTGTCCACAACGGTCACACCGCCCTCGAGGTGGGTTCGCTCGCCCAAATTGATCAGCACCTTGACGATCTGTTCGCCTTCCGCGACGACTCGCACCTCGCCGCCTGGCTCCCCAGCGGAATCAGCGGCCAGACCTGGGAAGCGCTCAGCTTTGTCTGGAACGGCGAAGCGGACACAGCCGAAAAACTTGTTGCCCGCTTGCCCAACCGTAGCTACACCGCTGACGATTACGCCACAGCCCTCGCAGACTTAACCACACGCGGCTTGGTCGCACCCGGCGCAGACGGGTACACAGTCACCGCCGCCGGTAGGAAAGTCCGCGAAGATGCAGAGACCCTCACCGACGCTAATTTCTTCGCCCCCTGGCAAACATTGACAGACGACGAATTAAATAAATTAAGTGACCTGCTCAACGACCTCAACCAGACCAACCTCAAGATCGCCGAAGCCAACAAAACAAAATGAACTCCAAAGGGCGGGACACCCCCGCCCTTTTTGTATTATCTGGGAGCAGCACATGTCACGAAAATCGAAGATCAACATAGCGCTACTGATCTTAGCCATCATTCTCAGCTCCAGCATGTATTTCGCGCAAGCCGAGACCAAAGAATTTTCCGCATATGCCGCCTGCCGCGAGCAGGCGCTCCGCACACAAGGCTATGCTGTTTGGAAACACACAAAAACAATCCCGCTGATATTTATGTCCACAGTTGAATTTTTTGACGGATTCAATTCCCTGACCTGTGATGCGTTCGGTGTCGGCCCTTTCTGGTTTGCCGGTTCTTCCATCCAAACGCTGGTTGGCTGTGCAACAAATCTTTCAGACCCGCCGAGCCTGTGCCCCGAAAATTATTACGGAGTCAGCCCCTAAAGATTTTCTCTGTGTGCTCTGTGGCAAAAAAAATATTTCCCCCAACAAAGGATTCCCAAAATGCAAATCATTCAAGGCGTGCCCATCTGGGGTGACCCCGTTGACCAAAACGCCCTCAAACAAATTCTCAACTGCGCCCGCACCGCCGAGCGCGTGGCCATGATGGCCGACCACCATCAAGGTTACGCCGTGCCCATCGGCGGCGTCGTCGCCTACCCCGACAGCATCTCGCCCTCCGGCGTCGGCTACGACATCGCCTGCGGCAATAAAGCCGTGCTCACCAATCTGCGCGCCGAGCATGTGCAAAAAGATATCCTGCGCGTCATGGATTTAATTTGGGACAACCTCTCCTTCGGCATCGGTCGCCGCAACGACACCACCACCGTCGAGCACGCCCTCTTCGACGACGACGCCTGGAAAATCCGCGCCGTCGCCCCGCTCAAAGAAATGGCCCGCGCCCAACTCGGCACCATCGGCTCCGGCAATCACTACGTCGACTTATTCGCCGACGAACAAAACCGCATCTGGATCGGAGTCCACTTCGGCTCACGCGGACTCGGCCACAAAACCGCCACATACTTCCTCGAAGCGGGTGGCGCAAAAGACGGAATCGACGTCGACCCGTTGGTTCTTCACGCCTCGTCTACGCTCGGCTCAGACTATCTCGCCTGCATGAACCTCGCCGGTCGCTACGCCTATGCCGGCCGTGACTGGGTCTGCGCCGAAGTGGCGCGCTTGCTCGGCGCAAAGATTCTCGATGAAGTCCACAACCACCACAACTTTGCCTGGCGCGAGAATCATGATGGACGTGACATGTGGGTTGTGCGCAAAGGGGCCACACCCGCCTTCCCCGGGCAAAAAGGATTCGTCGGCGGCTCGATGGGCGACGACTCGGTCATCCTCGAAGGCGTCGAAAACGACGAAGCGCCGCACTCGCTTTATTCCACCGTCCACGGCGCGGGACGCGTGATGAGTCGCACCGCCGCACGCGGAAAAATTAATCGCAAAACCGGCGAAGTCATTTCGCCGGGACAAATCTCGCGCGAAATGATGCACGACTGGATTCGCTCGCGCGGCGTCACCCTGCGCGGCGCTGGCACCGACGAATCTCCGCAAGCCTACAAACGCCTGCCCGAAGTCCTCGCGCACCACCAAGCCTCGGTAAAAATACTGCACACCCTCAAACCCCTCGGCGTGGCCATGGCCGGCGAAAACGAATTCGACCCGTTTAAAGATTAACGCGCGTGCCCCTCACCCTCTCCTTTCTGCGCGCCGTCAATGTGGGCGGACGCACTGTTAAAATGGACGAACTGCGCCGCGTCTTCGAGTCGCTCGGGCTGACGCGCGTTGAAACTTTCATCGCCAGTGGCAATGTCATTTTTGATGCGGGCAAAACGCCGAACTTGAAAACAAAAATCGAATCTGCGTTGCATAACGCATTTGGATTCGACGTCCCTGTTTTTTTGCGCACTGATGCCGAACTGGCCGCGATTGCAAATTACAAATCATTCACGTCCGCGCAACTAGACAAGGCCGCCGCGCTCAACATTGCTTTTATTGACTCAGCGCCAACTTCAGCGGCTGTTGAAAAACTAATGACCCTGCGCACAGACATAGACGACTTCCACATTCATCGACGCGAAGTGTATTGGCTGTGCCGCAAGAAACAAAGCGAGTCGAAATTCTCGAACGCCGCGCTCGAAAAGATTCTTGGTCAACCGTCCACGATGCGCGGGGTGAATACGATTCGGAAGCTAGCCGTGAAATGCGCGCCCAAGATATGATTATTTTTTGGATAGCGCTCGCGCTGACCGCGACTCTGCTCGTGGCGATTCGCCTGATTACGTTTCACCCGCCTCGGGTGGGGCCTGTGGCGGCCACCTCGCCCGAGTCCGCGCCGGCGCTGAAGGCGGGTCAGACTCTCAATGTGCTGAGTTGGAATGTCCAATTCATGGCGGGTAAAAATAATTTATTCTGGTTTGACTTGCCCGACGAAAGCGGCCCCGACGAACGCCCCTCGCGCGAAGATATTTCGGTGACGATTAACGAAGTGGCGCGAGTCATCCGCGAGCAGAACCCCGATATTATTTTGTTGCAAGAAGTTGCCGACGGCCACGCTGCCACCGATCACGAAGACCAGTTGGCGCGTTTGCTCTCGCTTCTCCCCGCTGAATATTGTTGTCATACTTCGGCGTTTTATGTACGCTCTGCTTTTGTGCCGCGCAAGCAGGTGATGGGCGCGGTGGGCATTAAACTTTCGATTGTTTCAAAATATAGAATCAGCGCCGCCGTGCGCCATCAACTCGCGCAGACTCGTGCAAGCTGGTTGACTCGTCAATTCAGCCCGCGCCGCGCGGTGCTCGAAGCGCATCTGCCCGTGCAAGGCGGCGCGGACTTTGTGGCTTTTGTGACGCATCTCGACGCGCTCGCCAAAGGGACAGATACGTTGACGCGTCAGATGCAGGTTGTGCAAAGTTTGATGCAGGCCGCCGCGCAGGCTGGCCAGCCCTGGCTCCTCGGCGGCGACTTCAACCTTCTGCCGCCCGACCCGGCCGCGTTTGCGCGATTGAATGAAAGCCAAAAAAGATTTTACGATCAGCCCTCCGAACTTTCTGCGCTGATGCCGCGTGTGCAGTCTGTGCCGAGCTTCGCAGAATGCACCGGCCCGGAGTTTGCAAAATGGCTGACGCACAACCCGAATGATATTGGCCCCACGCAATTAGACAAAACCCTCGACTATATTTTTTTCGCGGACGAAATAAAAATCGGCGCGCACTGCGTGCGCCAGCACGACACGCTGAAAATTTCTGATCACCAGCCCGTGCTGGCAGAGATTCAATTGCCGTAACATGTGTTTTATCGTGGTGCGGGATGGCTCCTGCAAATTCACTCAGGCGGAATACCATCCCGCACCACGAAGTATGTCACTCACATTCGATTAGCAACGCGACATTTATATTAAGAAAATAATTGGTGATTTCTTCTCGCCAGCGTTCAAGCATATTGAAAAAAGAATCGAAACAGCGGGCTGTTCGACTCGTGCCAATCCAATTTCTCGTCGTAGTAGGATGACCTTCGCAATTCCCGCATTGATAGCGCTTCGGACGATAGCGTAAATAACTGGGGCGTCCAAATGCAGGCAAGTGTCGGATTGTTACCCATTCATCTTGTCATGTAATTTGTTAATCCACTGCCCACACTTACGACATCGCACTCCACCCCTCGTGCTCTCCACTACAATGATCAACTCATTCTTTTCTCCCAACTCAGTTTGCAGCACTCGTAAATCGGGTATATCCAACGGCGCGATCACGTCTCTTTTTGGTATTGGTTATTTCCTTGATTTGCTTCTTTTTTTCACGATTTTACCCCCCCCATATCTGGCGCGTCTCACGGCAACTCCCAGAGAGCCGCTTTTCTTTGGTGCCGCTTTGTCCGGGGATGATGTTTTTGATGCGCATGGGTTAATTCTAACCCCGAAGAACCCCACCCCAACCCTCCCCCAAGGGGGATGGAGCAACACACCCATCGCACAACAGACTCCCCTTCCCATCCTTCGACACCTTCGGCAGGACAGGTTTGGGGGATGGGTCGCACTAACCCCATCCCTATCAACGTGGGCGGTTATCATTCCAGAAGATCATCTGAATATCGATCAGCTTCTGCACCTTTTGAAGCAAACCTGTCGGTATTCTTCATTGACCGCCAGTACGATGTAATGTTTAATGGCTCAAAGGAGATGCATATGAAAAACGATAATATCCTCTTGGTCACACGCCTGGTTGAAATTTTTATTGCTTTCTTTTCTTCACTGGCTTTTGTAATTCTGTTTTTCTTCCCCGATTCCACAGACAAGCTATTTGCATGGCCGGTCAAACCGCATATGTCTTCTCTTTATATTGGTGCGGGGTATGTGGGTGGCGTGTGGTTGCACCTGCCTGCCGCCTTGGGGAAGCGCTGGCATCGTGTCAATGCGGGGTTCCCTGCTATTGCAGTTTTTACAATGTTTATGCTGGCCGCCACCCTTTTGCATTGGGAGCGCTTTTCACTCGGCGCGGCCATCTTTAACTTCTGGCTGGTTTTTTACATCATTGCGCCATTTCTTGTGCCTGCCCTGTGGATCTACAACAGATGCACCGACCCGGGCCTGCCTGAAGAATCTGACGTGGTTGTATCTGCCACAGCGCGCCTCATCACGCGTCTGGCCGGGACCGTGGTGCTGGTCTTTGTTGCAATGGGCTTTTTCTCCCCTGAATTTTTTATGCGCATCTGGCCGTGGACCTTAACTCCGCTCACCGCAAGAGTCATCGCGGGCTGGCTCTCCGTCATCGGCGTTGGAGCGTTGACCCTGGGCGCAGACTCGCGCTGGACTTCGTGGCGCGTTTTTCTTGGAAGCACGTTCTTTGGGCATGGCCTGGTTCTGGTCGCCGCTGTCATGAACCCTGCTGATTTCAAGACCAGCATCTTCAACTGGTTTACTTTCGCCATCGCCATCATGTTGAGTGCGATTCTTATCTTTTACTTCAGGATGGAAGGGCGGAGGCGAAGGGCTGTTTAATTAACTCGTGTTACGCAGTCAAAGGCAAGTTGGAATTTGTAACACGGCATTCATGTTGCTCTTGCCCAAGAACAGCCTAAAACGCGAGATAAATCTTGCGTTTTAGGCTGTCGCTGTGTAAGGTCAGTAATTAAAATTGGCTTTTGATTATTCAGTTACCTGACGGCGTTGCAACATGTTGTAGATTGCCAGCGCAAGGACAAACGCTGTAGCTACCCACGCGCTATTTGCCACCAGCGCCGTATCCGCCTGCTTTTGCGCGATCCCGGCGAAGGACCAGGCCAATACGTAAACGTACCCGCTGTCCCTGCGAAAGACCGTCATTAGCAATCCAAGCATGGACGCCACGCCGATCATGATCACCGCCCAGGCTTGCGGCGCGAGTCCAAATCCATTCCAATTAATCAGGTAAAGATAATCGCTGACGTTGGCAACTGTGGCGACGGTGATCCAACCCAGATAGATTCCGAAAGGAACGTCAACAGACCATTTTTCGGCGGTGCTGACGGATGTGCGCCCGACGTTCAACTTCAGATAACTTGCAATGAGTGAACCCAGCAGAGCGAGCATGACGATAACGCTCAAGCCAAATTGGTTATAGTGCCAGCAAAAGA
>VFKQ01000275.1 GCA_009885445.1 Anaerolineaceae bacterium
GACGGCCACCACGGGCAGTTTGGGCATTAAGGTGCGCGCCACCGAAACAGGCACGGGGTCTAGCGTGCCTCCATCTACAAGCTCCCAATCTTGAATTCGGCGCGACGGAAAAATACCCGGTAAGGCAATAGTGGCCAAGAGCGCCTCGCGCAAAAGTCCCTCGCTGAGAATCACCTCGCGTGAGGTGCGCAAGTCCACAGCCGTGACGGCACAGGGAATCTTCAAATCATCAAAGGTCAATAGACCCAGTTGCTCATCCAGCCAGCGGGTGACGCCACCCAACCCCAGCAAAGACGGCCCATCGCCCTGAGTGTGCCCGTATAATCGCGACTGATCAATTTGCTTAAATGACAATTCAATTTCGTCTGCCGAGCGTCCGAGCGCAAAGAATACAGCCACGAGCCCGCCAAAGCTCGTCCCGGCCACCGTGCGAATATTGAAACCCTCACGGCTCAAAGCACGTAGAACACCAATATGAGCATTTCCGCGCGCGCCACCGCCGCCCAAAGCCAAAGCAATATCCATGTGTCTCCTCGGTAAACTTCAACACGCGTATCCCATGCTAAAATAAACGCAACGAGATTTTACCTCGAAGCAACTCCTACAGCGCACTTCAATTAAGCGGGTCTGCGCGCAAAAATCAGCACAGCGCACATCGCAAAGGGATTTTCCAAGTCAGTATGAACAATCAAAATAACTTTCAAGTTTCAACATTCACGAGTTCAGTGCACGCTCGAATTGAAGCGCTCCCGCGTTGGGCGCCGCCAACATTGATTGCCAGCCTGGTTCTGGTGTGCGCTTTCACTTTCCTGTGGCCTGCTCCGCTCGAGTTCCCCATGGACGATTCGTACATCCACATGGTGTATGCGCAAAACCTGGCCGAAACCGGAAAACTATTTTTTAGTTTTCCTAACGAAGTCGGCGTGGCCAGCTCAAGTATTTTGTGGGCGGGCTTGTTGGCGCTGAGTTACAAACTAGGACTTTCGATGTACCTCGTCGCAAAAGTCCTCGGCATTGGCTCACTCATCGCCGTCGGCTGTGGCATCTACTCGCTCATGCGCCAGGTCTGGGACACAACCTCCGCGCTGGCCGCCGCCCTGCTCATTTCAATTTCTGGAAACATGATCTGGTTCTCGCTGAGCGGCATGGAGACGATGCTCTTTCTAGCGATTGCCGTAAACGCCCTGCTCCTCTATCGGGCCGGACGTTGGGGCGGGTTCGGCGTTCTAACAGGCTTACTCACGCTGACACGTCCCGAAGGCCTGATGTTGTTGGTGGCCTGTGTGGCGCTCGAAATCTTCAGTCGGCGCGCGGCCTGGCGCGGAGTCATCTTAAGCGCGGTGCTGTGCGTGATTCTTTGCCTGCCCTGGTTCCTCTATCTAAAAGTGCGCACCGACCACTTCTTACCCACCAGCGCGGCGGCCAAACAGTTAAGCTCAGCGCAAGCCATGGGCTATCTCATTCAAACCTATTACCTGCCATTGGACGCAGAAGAGTTGGCCGTCATTATCTTTCCGGCGTTGTGGATGATCTACATTTTAGAGTTTGCCCTAGGCGGTGTGTCACTGCCCGGGCCGCGATACGCTTTCCCCAATCTGCCCGGCAACACGGGCATGAGCGTCTCATATTTAGCCGTGTTGGGATTCATCATTTTCGTTGTCTTGTTCTATCACGGCGCGCGGCGCTTCCTGCGTTTTGCGCATGTGGCCGAGTGGATGCGCGACCCAGCCCACCGCGCGATTCTGGCGTTGGTGCTGTGGGCCGCGTTGCACAATCTGGCTTACTTGATTCTGTTACCGATTCCGGGCACGGCCAGCCGCTACGGAGCCGTGAACTACATTATTTTATGGATCGGGTTCGTGGCTGGCTTTTCACGATTGGTACGCAAACCGCTCACACAGGAATTGCTGATCGCCTTCATAATTTTCGTCTCGCTTTCCAACACAATATATTGGAATAAGGTGTACGACGCAAACCTTGAGCACATGCTCAACGTGCGCATCCCCGCCGCTCACTATATGCGCGACAACTATCCAGCCAGCCAACAATGCGCGGCCTTCGACATTGGCGTCATCCGCTATTTCAGCGGACGGCCCATCGTAGAGGTGGCCGCCCTGCTCGAACCTAAAGCAAACGAGTGGCTGAGTCGCGGCGCAGTGGACGAGTACCTGCTCTCGCGCAACGTCTC
>VFKQ01000360.1 GCA_009885445.1 Anaerolineaceae bacterium
AGTGATCTGTGGGGCAGATGCGGCACAGGCTGTAAGCAGAATCATAATGAAAGACAGAGCGCTCATGCGAATAATGCTGATCATATTTTCCTCGGGCCAATTAATCATGTACGCTCAAATTATAAACAAAAAGGACGGAGTTTGTATCCGTCCTATAAATTTCCGCGAGTACGCGGGCTGGACTCGCCAGCTACCTTTCAATCTGGTTGCATCATTTTCTCTTTCAGTAAGATTAGCGCTTTGTGCAGCGAAGCGACTGTACGCTGTGATTAGGCTGTGAATTCCCTGATGTCTTTAGATTTTTGAAATGATTACCATTTGAAGCAGGCCAACGAGACTGTCGAAAAACCGAAATACAGAAAACCGCGCCGAGTCCCACAAATCCACTGTAGGCTTTGTTGGGCAAACCCGATGAACGCAAGACTTGCCAATCTAAAAAGAACGGATAGATTTAATCGACTGCCTGATCTCTTATTGTGTCATACATTTGATCGAAAAGTGCAAGAATTTGTGGGTCATCCCCAATTTCTGACAAATAACCATCGATATCATAATAGTTAATATGTAGGAACCTATCAAACAATTGAGGTCCTCGCATTATATTTTTACTGGGTATGTAAATTGGTCCATACCTTTTTCTAGGATTTAAGTAATACAAGATTGGAAATAACTCATCTTTTGATTTAATTCGATGCCGAACGGCTAATCCAGCCCAGGTCTTAATGAGTTTTCTGTTGATGTCAACAAACTTGCCCGTATCATGGTCGTCGTTGTACTTCAGCTCGGTGTAAACAATTAAGCCATCGTCCGTTTGAAACAAACCATCTACATCTTTGACAATACCCTGTCTTTGTTCATCGGTTGCTGCATTTTCTATTTCCAAAATTCTGTCCAGCAGATTTGAAAACACTTTTGAACAATCGTCTGGGCTGTAAGGAAGTTGACGCATAGTAATGTAATTGTCAATCAAGGCATCTGTTTCAGGTGTAAAATACAACGCGATCTTTCTGCCAGAATCTTCCAGAACTGTTACGCCAGTATCTGATTCCACTATGTTTTTCAATAGTTGCTCAATAAAATTTCCAAACTTAATATTTAGTCCTTGAAGTATTGCACCTATAACTCGATAGGGGACAGGCACAAAATGAATCTTTTCGGCGTGCTTTTTTGCCATCCTGCGGATATTTCCAGCAGACATACTTCCGCGCAGCATTTCAAGAACAGTTTCCCGAATAATCTGTTTAACTTGATTGCTCATCGTAAAGACCTTTTTCTACTCTGAATTTTTCACGTACATCATCAAGACAAATTAGACTACCATTTTCCTGTAAATACCAATGCTCCCATCCATTGCAAGGAGAACCGTTCATATAATGACTGCCTGCCTGATGAATACTTCCTTCAAAACCATCCATAGTGCGAATCCGTGCGTCAGGTTTGATTGTTGCCGAGCGAGATTTATCTTTTGAAAAAAATAACTTTTGACCTGCTTGTAAAAAACCATTTTCCACAAGCAAAGAAAATTCTACTTTTGGCGCAGATTTACTTTTGCTTCTTACATCAAAGGTTTGTGTATTAAATATTTCTGGCTGAATTGCGTCAATTCTTTTTTGTGCGACTTTTATATACTTTTCTTCTCTTTCAAGCCCAATCCAATTTCGGTGCAGGCGTTTTGCTACTGCGCCTGTTGTGCCACTACCAAAAAATGGATCTAAGACAACATCGTTTGGATTACTCGATGAAAGAATAACGCGATATAACAATGCTTCTGGTTTTTGCGTGGAATGTGCCTTATCGCCATTTTCATCTTTGATACGTTCCGAACCCGTAGCCAATGAAAGATACCACCAATCAGAGCGCATTTGTTTTTCTTCATTCAAGCCTTTCAAAGCCTGATAATTAAATGTGTATTTTGCGCCTTTTCCTGTACTCGCCCAAATCATTGTTTCATGGGCATTTGTAAATCTTACGCCACGAAAATTAGGCATTGGATTGGTTTTTACCCAAATTACATCATTCAATGTCCAAAAGCCTAAATCTTGCATAATCGCCCCAACTCGGAAAATATTGTGATATGAACCAATTACCCAAATTGAACCAGTGGGTTTCAATATTCTCTTGCAAGCAGTGAGCCAATTACGGGTAAATTCATCATACACTTCAAATGAATCAAACTTGTCCCAATTATCATCAACAGCGTCAACCTTGCTCATGTTGGGACGATGTAATTCATTTTGTAACTGTAAATTGTATGGCGGGTCAGCAAAAATTAAGTCAATGGATTTTTCAGGCAATGAGTTTAGATTTTCAACACAATCACCTTTGAGAATTTGGTTTAGGGGTAATTTCATTTTTCTGTCTCCAAACCATGATTATAAGGCAATTTTATTTTCAAAACTTCATTTGCCATTTGAGCAAGGGGTTGCCTAACGAGACTGTCGAAAAACCGAAATACAGAAAGCCGCGCCCGATCAACAGCTCGGATTTTCACCGCCGCAACCATCGCGAAGTCCGCCTGCGCGGACTGGCCGACGAAGGCGTTGCGCTGAGTTTATCGAAGTGTCAGCTTTGCAATTGTAGTGGCGATTTCAATCGCCCACTGTGTTTAGAGCAGGTTTTTCAATTCCTCTTTCATCGCCTCAACGCTTTTGAAGTGCACGGCCGTCATGCCCACTGCGCGCGCGCCCTCCACGTTCTGGATGAAGTCGTCCACGAAAACAGATTCGTCTGCGTTCACGCCCATTTGCTTGAGCGAAAGTTCATACGCGCCAGCGCTGGGTTTGACCACGCCAGCCTCCGCCGAGATAGTCATGCCGTCGAAAGCATCGTCGAAGTGGTTGAGGCGTGTGTATTCGCGCAGGTCGGACCAGGCATTTGAAAGCAGGCCCGTTTTATAGCGCGGACGGAGCGAGCGGATGAAATCCAGCAGACTGCGGTCAATCACGTCGCCGGCGAAAAATTCACGACGGATCAAATCAACATCCGTGGCCGGGCGCTTCAACAAGCGGGAAACATTCAGCCAGTGATCATCGGTAGTGATGCGTCCCAGCGAAGCCAGCTGACAAGACTCGCTCTGAAAAACTGCGCGCAACATGTCGTCATAGTCCACGCCCAGCTTTTCGGCCAGGTGATGACGTGGCGAGTCGTATTCCGTGCGCAAAATCACGCCGCCGAGGTCAAAGATAACCGCCTTAATCACAGTCACCAGCCCGGGCACGCGCATTGCAGGCTGGCATATTCAGTTGTTTGCACATATTGCCTCCCTGATTCTATTTTTTAGTTTTGGTCTTTGCCTTGGTTGCGGGCTTTTTCACCGCCGGTTTGGCGGCAGGCTCTTTCGCGGCGGGTTTTTTGGCCAGCGGTTTGGCTTTTGCCTCGGCTTTGGGCTTGGCAACAGGCTTGGCGGGCGTCTTCTTCGCAACTGGCGCGTTCTGAGCGGCCTGCATGGCGTTGGTTTTGTCAGCCATGTCCTTCTCCATTTCTGCCACGTCCTGCTCGAGGGTCTTCAAGCCCTCCTGCCAGGCAGGAGTGAAAATTTCGAGCTTCTGACGCGAGACCGAGTTGGCGCGCCGGCAACGCGGGCAGTGCGCGTCAAAATGGTCAATGGCCTTGGATTGCATTTTTTGCAGGGCGGCCAGCTTTTCAAGGCGTCCCACGGTGAACAGATTTTGACAATAGGTGCAACGTATGTTCATGTTGTATTCCTCCAACAGATTTTCGCTAGTATATACCGCGCACGGTCATAATATCTCGACACGGCTTTGCCGTCGATAACCGATTGCGGTTTTGAGAATCGCCAAATTTAACCACGGATGAAAGGGATAAAAGGCAAGCCTTCGCGCTCTCAAATATCCTTCGCGGCCTTCGCCGCTTCGCGATGAGAAAAGCGCAGAAACTGACCGTGCTCAGTATAACGTAATTCGCGGCAGGCCGGAGCGCGCTTATGCCTGCTCCTGCGCTGCCACGCCCGCGCGCAATTCTTTCTCGTAGAGCACGTACTCATTGACCACGTGCATGCCCGCCTTTTCATATAGACGGGTCGCGCCCGTCAGGCTCGAAGCGTCCACGCCCAGGCCAATCTCAAGCGTGCCGCGCCGGTAGAACTCCGCGAACGAATGTTGCAGAAGCGCCAGCCCCAGCCCCTTGCGCCGCCACGGGCGGCGCACACCCAGCGATCCCACCCAGCCAATTCCCTGCCGATAGCGGCACAGCGACACGCCAGCCACCTCGTCCCCGGCCCAGGCGATGTGCCATAGCGACGGGTCGAAATCCTGCGCGCCAAGTTTCTGCAACTGCCAGGTCTCGAAGTCAGCGGGCGTGTGGCCCCAATGGTCGCGGAAGGATTCATCCGCAGCCTCAAACACGATTCGATTTTGGATGCCCTGCACGAACAGACGCAATTCAACCCCCGCCGGCCACAGCGGCGCTTGAGGCGGGTCGGCCAACGAAATGCCCATGCGCCACGTGTAGCGAATCGCCGCATACCCCTCGTCCTCGTGCAAGAGACAAGCCTGCGCGTCTTTGCGGCCGGTCATGTTGCGCAGATAGACTCGCGCTCCCTCGGCCGCTTTCGGGATTTCCAAGCGCGCGCGCGCCTCGACGACGCGCAACAGCGTTTGGCCGATGCCCTTGTCGCGCAAGGCGGGGTTGAGATACAGGTCTCCGTTCAGCGAACTGTGCGCGTGATGATCCATCATTTCGTTGTAGCCCACGATGCGGCCGTCTGCGTCAGTGACGACCCATGCGTCGGTTTCGAGGCTGAAGCCGGGAGTCTGCCATTCGCGGCGCATGTCGTCCACGCTGTTGGCCAGGGTGGCGTCACCCTCAAAGGTGCAGACTTCCCTCATTAAAGAGCAAACCGCTTCAAGGTCAGAGAGCAGCGCGGGGCGCAGTGAAAAGCCCGGGGCCAGCGAGTCAGTTGTCGTGTGCATGTTTTTCCATCCATTCTGTGCGCAAAATTCCCATCAACAGTTCGTCCCAGCGCCGGCTTTCACGGTGCAGGGTTCCGCGCATGCGTCCTTCGAGTTTGAAGCCGGCTTTCTCGTAGGAACGCAGCGCGCGCGGATTGTATTCAAAGAGGCCGAGGCTGACGCGATGCAGGTTGAGTTCGGTGAAGGCGTAACGCAGAATCAGGCGCATGGCGTCGGTGCCGTAGCCTTTGTTCCAATCGTCGCGGTCACCGAGGGCGATGCCCACGAAGGTGTCGCTGTGATTCCAGCGCAGGCCGCCGAGGCCGATGTCGCCAATCAGGCGGTCGTCGGCGAGGGCGCGAATGGTAAAGTCAAAAGATTCGTTGCGTTCGATGCGTTTCTCCACCCAGGTGCGGCGGGCCTTTTCTGAAAAGAGAATCAGCGGGTCTGAATCGGCGAGACGCATGCGCAGGCTGTCGCGGTCCCAGCGCGAGAGTAGGGGCGCGAGTTCTTCGGGGTTCATGGCGGCCAGGCGGACGAGTTCGCCGCGAAAAATATCTTTCATGTTAATCTCCATTTTCTTTTTGGCTTTGCACGCGCCAATCTTCAGCAAGCAGTCCGTAAACAAACATATCCCAGTGGCGGCCATCGCGGTTGAGTCCTTCGCGGCGACGGACTTCCTCGACGAACCCGGCCTGCTCAAAAAGACTCAGCGCGGGCTGGTTGTATTCAGGGAGCAGGGCTGAGACGCGGTACAGGCTCAGTTCGTCAAACGCGAAACGCAAAAGCAGATTGAGGGCTTCGCGTCCGTAGCCTTTGCGACGATCTTCAGGCGCGCCAATGCCCAACGACAGCCACGCGCCGCCGTTGCTCCATTCAATCCATTGAATTTGGGCGAGACCAATCAAGCGGTCATCTTCGCGCGCACGGATGCGGAACGGGAAGACCTCGCGTTTTTCGTCAGCTTCTTTTTCAAGCTCTTCATATTTCTTTTTGATCTGCCAGGCAGGCATGGGGCGCGCCGGCTCGCGGTACATCATGCGCGTGAACGAGGCGTCATGCGTCCAGCGCGATTCGATTTCGGCGTCTTTGTCATGGTCGATCGGGCCGAGACGAATCAGTTCGCCGTCGAAGAGTGATTTTTCAAACATGTTGTTCATCGAATGCCTTTCGCCCTCACCCCCCACCTCTCTCTTGGTCTCGATACGGCGGAAAATCACCGCCTACTCGACCAGCAAAGGAGAGGGGGGAAGCAAGGAAATAAAAAAGCGGCCACGGCGAATGCGCCGTGGCCGCTTGGTTTCAACCAAAACGATTAGTGAGTAGGCGCACTCCGAGATAATGAAAACAAACCGCGAGTTGCGGTGCATGCTGTGTGGAATTTGTTGATCATAATAACCATTGACGGAGCGCTCCTTTCTTTAGAATGTTTGCATTCTATCATCTGACTTTTGGGGTCGTCAAGGCTGGGGGTTACTTTGGTTCATGACGCAGACCCGTATTCGCATCTTGCGCAACTCAATAGCAGGAGACTTGATTATGAAACCCGCCAGTGTATTCGTCCTTTCAGACAGGCCCGAGAGCAGTTCGGTTTGGGCAGATGCTTTTCAACAACACGGCTTCGACATTGTGCATGCCCAGCGCTTCGAGCACGTCACTGCGCAGGCCGGGCTGTTGCTCATTGTGATTGACCTTGCGCAACCGCTGACAGAATCTTTGCAGGCCTGCCGTCAGTTGCGCAACCTGAGCGCCACGCCCATTTTGCTGGTCTTGTCCACAGCCAGGAGCGCGGACATTCTGGCGGCGTATCAGGCGGGGGCCACCGAATGTCTCATCTGCCCGACCAGCCCGGCAGTGGTTTTGCTCAAAGCGCTAGCCTGGTCTATGCGCGGCGGCTGGATGGCGCAGACGCAGTCCGATCAGTCCCTGCCAAATTTGGCGCAGTGGCTGGTGGCGCTTTAAGCACGGGGCCACATCGGGCACGGCAACGCCGTGCCACAACAAAGATCGCATTTCTTCTGCTCCTTTTTAAGCAGACAGGGCAACCACGGATGGTCGCCCTGTCTGCTTTAATAGACCTCTTGCAAAGGTCTCAAACTTTTCAGCACGCACACACCCCCAAAAAACATTGCGACATGTGAGCGAATTTTTCAGCGCCTATTCGCGCAATTCGCGTCGAAAGTTTTTGGACTTTGCAAAAGCCCCGAATTGATGCCCGCAAACACTTGACATTTTAGAACAAGCGTTCTAAAATGTCGCCAATGATTTCCCACCTTACACCGTAAGGGCGACCTTTCACAATTTATCCAACAGGTTCACTTTCGCGGGGCGGTCGCCCTACCTTTAGCTGTAAAGCGTGTAAGCTGAACTGCTCAAACTGGAGGCTCCGATGAACAGCTCTCTCTCTATCAAACTACTGCCCTTCCTTAAACAGACAGCGCTCAAGCGCGGCGCCATTTTTGGCGCTATTTTGCTCGGCGCACTGCTCTCCTTTGAGGTCTTCAACTTTAGCACCACGCAATTCGCCCTCACCGACATGCTCGGCAACCTGGCCTTCGGTGGCGTGGGCTGGGCCACAATCCTGGCCCTGGCCTTCTGCGGCATAGACTTTGCCGGCATCGCGCGCATCTTCACCCCTGAGCAGGGCCGCGACGAACCCGCCGAGGTCTGGTACCTCTTCGGCGCCTGGCTTTTGGCCGCCGCCTTCAACGCCGCGCTCACCTGGTGGGGCGTCTCGGTGGCCGTGCTCGAACACACTTCCGCTGGCGGCGCATTCGTCAGCACAACTTTCCTCACCAAAGGCGTACCCATCTTCATCGCCGTGATGGTCTGGCTGGTGCGCGTGCTGATCATCGGGACATTCTCCGTTGCTGGTGAGCGACTCTTCACCCTCGCCGACGACCGCCCCCTCGAGCGGACTCAGCAAGCGCGCTACCAACCGCGCCCGGTAGCGGCCAGCCCCTCGACGATTAATTCCTATCCCCGTCCAGCTCCGCGCCCCGTCGCGCCCATGCCTCGTCCCGAGCCAGCCTACCATCCTGTCGGCATGACCGCCTCAGCGCGCGAGGGGAGTACGTCAGTGCGCAGGTAGACAGGGAAACACGTAGACACGTAGACAAGTAAACAAGAAAGGCGTAACGCATTCAGCGCGTTACGCCTTTTTGATTCAAAGCATTCTCTATTTAAATGAAGCGCCAATCCTTGAGGTATCTCTCACATCCCTGGCTTTACCCCTTCACCAATCCAGATAATTCCAAAATTTGTTTTGACCACATTCCGGATTTTTGGGCAATTAATGTTCTTTCCGCCGAATCGCTCCAAATCCTTTCCCACTGGATTTGCCACAGCGACAACTGCACTTGCATCTCCACCATGATGGCGGCTGTATTTATATCTGCCTGCGCGGCCGTCCATTCGATGAACATTTTGCTTTCATCAATCAGGCTTGCGACCGTTTCGCGGCTGTTATCGTTCGCAGAAAAAGATCTAATGCGGCTTAAATTTGCCGCCAGCCCACCCAGGCGAACGGGTAATTCGTCCTGCAGATAACGTTTACGAATGACAGTCCAGTCTTTCATAAGCCACCTAATAAACGCAGGGTGATTGCCGTCACTTTTTCGCGAACTTGCGGGTCAAGGATTTCCATGGAAGGATTATTTTGTCGAGGACGAATATTGATAAGTGATTCAAAAGTTACCAGTTGGGCGCTTGGGTCCCAATCCGCGCCCCAAATAAACTCCTGTCTGCTTCCATCGTCTAACAAGATTGATTCGCAGTCTGCATGCATCGCTCCGCCGCCAGCCAAAATGCCGCGCTCAATATCAACTGCAAGTTTGATGTAGGCTTTAAGCATTTCAAGCATTTCCTTGACCTGCTCACTGGTTACCTTATCTCGAATAATATAAATCATAAGAACTCCTTTGTCAGATTATAGCCAATATCATCCCTGCAAAATCTCCCATTCCGCCAGCTTCCCGTCCATCTCCCTCTGCAGGGACTCATACTGCTGACCCAGCTTCACCACCGCGGCCGGGTCTGTGGGCGGATTCTCCAACTGCGCGGCAATCTGCGACATTTGTTTTTCCAACTCGGCAATTTTATTTTCCAACTCCTGCAACTGCGCAATCTTTTTTCTGTCCTCTTTCGGCTTCGCACCCGACCCTTTGACTTTTGACTTTTGACCCTTCGATTGCGAAGCACTCAGGGCGCCGCCTTCGACGCTCGGCGTTTGACCCTTCGACGCCCTTGCCTGTCTCGCCGCCATCATCGTCTCAAATTCTTTTTTCTCGCGTTCGGCGCGCAGTTGCGAGTACGTACCGTTGAACGCGAACAGATGCTCGCCCTCTGCATCGATCTCCCAAACTTGCGTGGCGACTGCATCCACGAGGTAGCGGTCATGCGTAATGAGCAGGATTGTGCCGTCGTAATCCTCCAGCACAGACTCCAAAATTTCTTGTGAGGGAATATCAAGATGGTTGGTCGGCTCGTCGAGCAGAAGTAGATTCGTATCTTGCAGGGCGAGTTTCGCCAGCGCGAGTCGTCCGCGTTCGCCGCCGGAGAGCATGCCCACTTTCTTGTACGCGTCGTCGCCGCTGAAAAGATATTTGCCAAGATAATCGCGGATCTGCCCGGGCAACCAGTGCGGCACGACTGAGTCTATTTCTTGAATCAATGTGCGACTCGGGTCGAGTCCCTCGTGGGCTTGGGCGAAGTAGCCGATGTGCAGACTCGTTCCCAGCACCACCTCACCCGCTAACGGCGCGAGCTGACCGAGAATCGTTTTTAGAAAAGTCGTCTTGCCCGCGCCGTTCGGTCCGATCAACGCCACGCAATCCTGGCGGCGCAATTCTATGTCGGGCGTTTTGAAAAGCATCTTGCGCGGGGTGCCGCGCTCTTCGTCGGCAGAAAAACCCACTTGTAATTTTTTAGTGCGCACGACCAGATCACCGGAACGTTTTTGCGAGCCGAGACGCAGATGCAGATTCGGCAATGTGCGCACGGGGGAACGCAACCCGCGCACGCGGCGCTCGGCCTCCTCGACGCCAAAGATGGAGGTGGTCACGTTGACTTCTTCTGCGGTCTCAATCCACTTTTGGCTGAGTGCCGCCTCGAAGCCAATCTGCTCCACGGCCTGCACGATGCGCGAGAGACGCTTGAGTTTGCCCTTGGCCTGCAAAGTATTTTGCCCCGAAACATTGCGCTTGATGTATTCAAGTTCTTTGAGCAGTTTTTCTTTTTCGGCGTCGAACACTTCCTGCCGCCTAACGATGCGTTCTTCGCGTTGCCGAAGGTATGCGCTGTAATTTCCGTTATACATTTCATACGCGCCGGGCAACATTTCCATGATCATGTTGCTGGCTTTGTCGAGAAAATATCTGTCATGCGAAACGATGATGGCCGAACCCTGCCATTGAGTCAGATAACCTTCGAGCCATTCCACGGCGCTGATGTCTAAGTGGTTGGTCGGCTCATCGAGCAGGAGCAGGTCGGGTTCAGAGAGAAGCAGACGGGCGAGAAATGCTCGGGTGCGCTGGCCGCCCGAAAGGTGGTCGAGCGCGAGCGTGTAATCTGCTTCGCTGAATCCGAGTCCGGTCAACACGGTGCGGATGCGCGTCTCGTAGGTGTATCCGCCGCGGCGCTCGAATTCCTCCTGCAATTTTCCGTAACGTTCGATCACGTCGGGTTCGCTGACCATCAAGTCTTCGAGACGATGCAATTCGTTTTGTTGCTGGATTAATTCATCGAAGGGGAATGACACGCGTCCCACAGCGTGCCGTCCATTTTGAAATCTGCCTCCTGCGACAAATACCCGATGCGGACTCCCCTGAGGCGGTTGACTGTTCCCGCAGAGGCCTCATCCTCGCCGACGAGGATTCGAAGCAGAGACGTCTTGCCGACGCCGTTCGGCCCGACCAGCCCGAGCCGCGCGCCTTTCTCGATGGAGAAGGTCAGGTTGGCGAAGATGTCGGTCGCGCCGTGTGATTTGGTGAGCGAGGAGGTGGAGAGGAGAGGCACAGTTATCAGTATCCAGTTTTCAGTTATCAGTTATCAGTTATCAGTGGGCAGTCCGTGGTCGAGTAGCGGTGG
>VFKQ01000032.1 GCA_009885445.1 Anaerolineaceae bacterium
TGCTTGACCGAAATAATGTCCTTGCCATACCACTCGGCGTTTTTATTTTCGCCGAAGGGGAGGTGAGGGTTGAGAGGGGGTGTGGGCATGGGGAACTCCTTGAGGGATGGGGGATTCGAGCACGAAACACCAAGGGTGTTATCCACCACTATTCGCATCACAACTTCGCCAAAAATTCAGCAGGGGACAAAATCTCCACGCCTTCAAAGGGATGAAGCACCAGCAAATCATTGTCCCCTGTGACGATTGCATCCGCGTTCCCTGTCAGCGCGGCTTCGAGAAATTTATTGTCCTTTGGGTCGCGGCAAGCGGTGACAGTTTGACTTGGAATCACCAATTCCCCGCGCAGGCGGATAAAATTTACCAATGCAGTTACATCATCGGGCTGGACATGATATTTCGTTTGGATTTTCGGGCGGCCAAGCACATCAATCATTTCAACGACCATCGCCGTTGAATAAATCGCCGTGAATTTTCCATCGCGTAGCGCGTGCAAAACATCTGCAATCGTCCCGCGCGGACGGATCAGTCCGCTGACTAGCACACCCGTGTCGAGAACGACGCGCATCCGCTATCCGTTGCGCGCGGCTTCGATGTCAGCGGCAATTTCTTCGTCGCTGAACGAGGCGTTGAGTTGGGCGAGACGCGTCCAAACCTGATCGAAGCGCGCCAACACTTCGCCTTCCTGCATTTGCTGAAAGCGCAGGTAATCATCGTATGGAATTAGCGCGGCCTCGGGCCGTGAACCGCGCGTCAAGACGAGCGGCACGTGCTTGCGAACCACCTCTTCAAAAAGGGTCCGAAACTGGCGCTGGAGTTCGGTTACACCGATGATTTTTTGCATTTTGCTTCCTTTCTACATATCATAATATGTATTTTAGCATATATTTCGCGCACTTATCATCTCGCTTGAGGTGCAGTGTTCACGCAAAGGTTGTCACCCGATTCAGACTTCGGAAATCTTTAAGAGGGTTCTCCGTTTTAGGCGCATCGAGGGAGATTTCCGAAGTCTTTACGCCGAGTCTCTGACATCGTTTGCGTGCACACCAGATGCAAAAAGTTATTGCGAAAAGGCACACAAGACGCTAAAGTCGGCGCATAAAGCATTTTTCGTGGAACGAAGAGAAAACGAACTCTTGAACGCGGAGCGACAGGTATCATTTGAGGATGTCGTCTTTTACATCGAGATGGGATTTCTGCTGGACGTTTTGGCACATCCCAACCAAGAGAAGTATAAAGGACAAAAGATTTTTGTGGTGCAGGTTGATGATTATGTTTATCTCGTTCCTTTTATTGAAGAGGAACGAGAAGTCTTTTTGAAAACGATTATTCCAAGCCGCAAAGCCACGAAGAAATATTTGAAAGGCGAAAAATGAGCGAACTAAAACTCCAACAGGACGAACTCGAACTTCTCGCTTCGTACGAGGCCGAGGAGTGGAAGTCGGTTAAGAAAATTGCGGAGCAGAAGGAGCACTATCGCGCGTATGCGCGTACCACCTTTCGCAAGGACAAGCGCATCAACATCCGCAGATCTGAGAAGGACTTGATTGACTTGCAACGGAGCGCGATTCGTCATGGCATCCCTTATCACACGCTGATTGCCAGTGTCCTGCACAAGTACGCCAGCGGCGGAATGACTGAAAAGTAAAAAAATCTGCACCCCTGCACTGTTCATAAAAACAGACTTCCGAAGTTTTGTAAACTTCGGAAGTCTGTTTGTCATTGCGGGGCGCTCAATCTTTGGCGTAACAGTTCGCTGGCGAGGCGGCTGGAAGTGATTCCGCGCCGCTTGGCCTCTTTGCGTAGCACAAAAGCGACTGCGGGTTCAATTTCAATCTCAAAGTGCCGCTCGCGCAATTCGCTGACCACTTTCACAGGGCGCGAATCGGCAAGATAATCAGAAGTATCATGCGAATCCCAAAACTCAGCGGCTTCTTCGTAAGCGCCGAATTCTTCGGGGATGGGGTCAACGGTTTTATTTTTGGTTTTCATAATATTTGCGCTCCGAACTGGTCATGTCACGGGCCGAGATTGGCAATGCGGCAGTCTTGTTCTTCAAGACGAAAAAAGCGATCAAGTACCTGCCTGCCTGGGTCTGTCCGTATGCCGCGTACAAATTTTCGCCTTTGATGTGTCCTTTTTCAAAGAGCCGCATATGCGGATTGGAAAACAGAACTTCCTCAACTTCTTCAATCTCAACGCCGTGTTTGACCGCTAACTTTTCAACGAATTGTTCCTTCCAAATAACGCTGTAAATGTTCACGGCGACGCTCCTGCAAAGATTGTGCCTTGATTATACAGCAGATGACTGCGCCCTTAAATTTCTCTCTACGCACATAAAAACAGACTTCCGAAGGATTGGACACTTCGGAAGTCTGTTTATTTTTCAGGAGGCGTTAGACAGGTCTCGATATGGCGGGGGTTGAGTGGCGCACTTTGCTGTATCGAAACCTGCCGCCTACTCGACCATCGTCATAAAGTGAGCAATCAGGAGGCGTTGGTCAACTCTGCCACTTCTTCCTGTTTCTTGAACTGGCTCATGTACAGGTCGTAGTAGAAACCCTTCTTTGAAAGCAGGTCGTCGTGTTTGCCGCGCTCAATGATTTGACCGTCCTTCAGCACGAGAATCATGTCGGCGTTGCGGATGGTGGAGAGGCGATGCGCGATGACGAAGGCGGTGCGGCCTTTGAGCAGTTCGTCGAAGGCTTTTTGAATCAGGCGCTCGGTGCGCGTGTCTACCGAGGAGGTGGCTTCGTCGAGAATCAGAATGCGCGGATTCGCCAGCGCGGCGCGGGCGATCGAAAGCAGTTGGCGCTGTCCCTGCGATAGGCCCGAGCCGCGTTCGCCGAGGACGGTCTGATACTTTTCGGGCAGACGCTCGATGAACGAGTCCGCGTTGGCGAGTCGAATCGCGGACATGACTTCCTCGTCCGTGGCGTCGGGTTTGCCGAAGCGCACGTTTTCCATCACGCCCTGGCTGAACAGGAAAGTATCTTGCAGGACGATGCCGATTTGTCGGCGCAGAGATTCGGCGCTGACGTCGCGCACATCGATGCCGTCAATTTTCACCGAGCCGTGCGTCACATCGTAGAAGCGCGGAAGCAAATTGATGATGGTGGTCTTGCCCGCGCCCGTCGGGCCGACGATGGCAATCGTCTGCCCGGGTTGCGCAGTGAATGAAACTTTGTTGAGCACGGGCACGCCGTCTTCATATTCGTGTGAGACTTCGTTGAATTCGACGAGTCCTTTAATCTCGGGCATTTCGGGCGCGGCGGATTTATCGATGACGGCGGGTTGCTCATCGAGGATGGTGAAGATGCGCTCGCCGCCAGCGATGGCGTTTTGAATATTCGTCCACAGCACGGCGATTTGTTGAATGGGCTGATTGAAACGCTGCACGTACGCAAGGAAGGTAATGATCAAACCGAGTGTGACGGTGGTGCCATACAGCGTTTGGCCCTTGAGCAAATACCAGCCACCGACACCCGTCACGATGGCGAGCCCAACATACGAGAAGGCTTCCAGCGTTGGGCCGAGTGCAGAAGTGTACGCAACGGCGCGCACATTCGCGTCGCGGTTCGCGGCATTCACTTCTTTGAACTGCTCAATGTTTTCATCAGCGCGGTTGAAGGCCTGCACTTCGCGCACTGCGGAAATAGACTCTTGCAATTCGGCGTTGACGTTGCCAATTTCCTGGCGGCTTTTGCGAAAGGCCTTGCGCGCCTGCTCAGAAAAATATAACGTGACAATAAACATCAACGGCGAAACCGCCAGCGAAAGAATCGCGAACGGCAGGTTGGCCGCAATCATGTTCCACGACACCCACACCAGCAAAAGAATTCCGCTGAACACATTCACCAGCGCGAACGAAAAAGCCTGTTCAATCGCAGACGTGTCATTCGTGATGCGGCTCATCAAGTCACCGGCTTCATGCTCGGCGTAATAACTGAGCGAAAGATTGTGCAATTTTTCAAAGACCTGCACACGCAGGACTTTCAACACGTGCTGACCAGTCCACGCCATGACGAAGAACGTCGCGCCGGTGAGGATGGAACTGAGCACGAACAGCGCGATCATGACTCCCATCAAGCGGGTTAGCCCTGCGACGCGTTCATCGGGCGTTGACGTAACCACCTCCGGCGAAACATATCCGCCGAGGTGAAAGGCGTTATAGATGAGGGCGCGCGAAAAACTCAACGTGGAGGAGTCAGGGGCGGCCAGCCAGCAGGTGGAGGCGCTCGTGTCGCCCGACCCGCTTGGGGCGGGGGCCGAGGCGAAATCTGCGGCGAAGCCCGAAATTCCTGCGGGGATGAGGAAACAGTCGGTGGCTTGACCAGTTAATTCGGGCGAGATGACTTGAGTCCATGTGGCGATGACGACGAAAACGAAGGCCAGCAAAATCATGTACCAGAACTGGCTGAAATATTTGGCCAGGCGCGCGAGCGTTTCGCCGAGATTGCGCGGCTTGACGGTTTCGCGATTGAGAAAGTCGCCGAAGCGACCGGGGCCGCCCATCATAGTGTCACCTCTTTTTCACCACGAAGGACACCAAGTACACAAAGGTTAAAGGCGGTTTCCTTTGTGACCGTTGTGTCCTTTGTGTTAAAAGATTGGGTGTTTGAAAAAATTTGATTAAGCATGGTGGGCCACACTTTCTGGCAATAGTTGTGAGTTGTAGATTTCTGCATAGATGGGTTCTTCTTCCATAAGTTGCGCGTGCTTGCCTTGCGCGACGACCGCGCCTTTTTCGAGCACGAGAATTTTGTCGGCGTTGATGACGGTGCTGATGCGTTGCGCGATGACGAAGGAAGTGCGGCCCTTCATCAGCGTGTCGAGCGCGGTTTGGATTTGCGCTTCGGTGTTGAGGTCCACGCTGGAGGTGGAGTCGTCGAGGATGAGAATGCGCGGGTTGAGCAAAAGCGCGCGGGCGATGGCCACGCGTTGTTTTTGTCCGCCGCTGAGAGTCTGTCCGCGCTCGCCGACGTGCGAGTCGTAGCCGTCGGGGAAGGTCATGATGAAGTCGTGCGCGGCGGCGGCTTTGGCGGCGTTTTGAATCTCGTCGAGCGTGGCTTCGGGTTTGCCGAATGCTATGTTGTCGCGGATACTGCCGCTGAACAAAGTTGTTTCTTGTAGCACGATGCCGATTTGCGAGCGCAGTGAGTCGAGGGTGATGTCGCGCAAATCAAAATCGTCAATCAGGATGCGGCCCTCGCTGGGGTCGTAGAATCGCGGCAGAAGGTTGATGATGGAGGTCTTGCCCGAACCTGTCGCGCCGAGCAGGGCCACGGTCTCGCCTGCTGTGACTTCAAAAGAAACTTTGTTCAAGACTGGTTCGCCGCCGCCAAAATAACGGAAGGTGACATTTTCGAATTTGACGTTGCCCTTCACTTGCGGAAGAGTCATCGCGCCGAGTTTGTCGGTGATGTCGCTCTTGGCGTCCAAAATTTCAAAAATGCGCTCGGCGGAGGCGGAGGCTTGGCCCATTTGCGTGATGATGAATCCGAACTGCGCGATGGGGAAAAAGAGATACAGCAGATACATCGAAAATTCCTGCCAGGCGCCGATGGAGAGCGTGCCCGCGATAATCTGCTTGCCGCCTACATATAGAATCGCGGCCTGCCCAAGGTTGGCAATCATGAAGACGAAGGGGAATAAAAATGTGAACAGGCGCGAGACGGCGATGGACTGGGTCATCGTGTCGTCCGCGGCGGCGCGGAATTTCGCCTGCTGTTGTTTCTCGCGCGTGAAAGCCTTGATGACCTTGATGCCCGCCAGATTTTCCTGCAAGACCGTGTTGAGATAAGAAAGTTTTTGTTGCACCTTTGAGAACATGGGTTGTGCCATGCCCGCGAAAACCACAAAAGTGACCATGGCAATCGGCAGGATGGGCATCGAAGTCCAGGCCAGCGAAACGTTGGACGAAAACAAAATGATGACCGTGCCCACCAAAAGAATCACCGCGCCGACGAGTTGTAGGAGTCCCTGCCCGATGAAGATGCGCACTTTCTCCACGTCATCGGTGGCGCGCACCATGAGTTGTCCGGTCTGGTTTTTGTCGTGATAGGCAAAAGATAAATTCTGAATCTTCGCGTACAGGTCATTGCGCAAATCGTATGCGACGGCCTGTGAGTTTTTCTCACCCCAATACGTTTGCAGGAAGGCGAAGAGTCCGCGCAGGATGGCGAAGACGATGATTAAGACAAGGGCCGTTGTCAGCGCGGAGGGAGCGTTCGCCGAATCCGCTTCAAGCTGGAGCGTGAGCTGAGTCAGCGTGGTGGACGCGGATCTCCCGGTGGCTTCGAGAATCTTCGGCAACGCGGCAGGGACAAATTCTGCGGGGATGGAGTCGAGCGCGCCGAGAATTTGGTCCGCGATGTAGCCGCTGGTGACCGCGTCAATGACGTTGCGAATCAAATGCGGCACGGCCAACTGCGAAAGCGTGGCGATGACGAGAAAAATATAAGGCAGTGCGGCTTGTGTTTTATAGCGCGTGAGATAACGGACTGCGCGGTTGATGCCTTTGAAGGAGGGGCGGGGTGGTCTTGATTGCATGGGTTCCTTTGGGTGATTGGTAATTGGCAATTGGAGACTTTACTACTCTCTGTTCTCTATTCCCTATTCTCTATTCTCTTTACTGCTTCGGTAAGAATATTCAGCGCCTCGGTCACTTTGACCTTTTCCTCAGCCGAGAGAGTCTTCGCGACTTCGTCCATCCATTGATAGCGCTCGTTAATGCCTTGCTGAATCAGGTCGCGGCCTTTTGCGCTGAGGTTGAGCAGTTTGGCGCGCCTATCGGACGGATCTTCGGTGCGCACGAGGTGCCCGGACTGGACGAGTTTTTCCACCAACTGGCTGGCGGCGGCATTCGAGATGTCGAAGCGCTCGCTGATGGCGGAGAGTCCGCAGGCGCCGCGATAGTGCAGTTGCATCAAGATGCTAACCTGCGGCATAGACAAGCCCGTGCCCTTGGCATACTGAGTCCAACCGCGCATGGAGCGATGCATAAAAATGTCCATCCAGGTGCGGATGGCTTGTTGAGGGGATTTGGTCATGTGTATAAGCCTGCTTTTTAGTTAAGTAGGCTTATATATATGCGCGGGCGGGGGATTTGTCAAGTAAGAGGAGTGTTAGAGAACAATACGGAGTGCGGACGCAATGTCCGCACTCCGTATTGTATTTAAATTTTCAAATTTTATTCTGCCGCACTCACTCGCTTGAAGAAGTACTCGCCTTCCAAAGTGAAGCCACAATCGAAACCGTGAGAATACCCGCAATAACTCCAAGTGATACTCCAACAGGGATTTTATAAAAATCCACGATAACCATTTTTATTCCCACAAAGATCAGGACGGCAGATAACCCGAGTTTTAGGTATTGGAATTTGTCCATGACGTTCGCGAGCAGGAAGTAAAGCGCGCCTTATTTTGGGCGAAATTTAGGTCGGAAGTCTTTACGCCGAGTCTCTGACATGGTTTGCGTGCACACGCCCTGAATAAAAAAATCCGCGTAAATTACGCGCAATTCACGGCAGATAATTTACGAAGAAAAACCCCGCCCTTTCAAAAGGACGGGGTTCTGAAAACTAGACGTCGAGATTGCGCACGGCTTTGGCGTGGGTCTGAATGAAGCGCCGGCGCGGGTCCACCGCGTCGCCCATGAGCATGTCGAAGGTGCGATCCGCCTCGGCGGCGTCATCCACCGTCACCTGGAGCAGGGTGCGGTTGGCGGGATTCATCGTCGTCTCCCACAACTGCTCGGGGTTCATCTCGCCGAGTCCTTTGTAACGCTGAATGCTGGCCTTGTCGCCCGCGGCCATTTCCTTGATTGTCTTATCTTTTTCCTTGTCACTGTATGTGTACTTCACAGTGTTCTTGTAAGCGATGCGATACAACGGCGGCTGGGCAATATACAAATGCCCGCCTTCGATCAATGTGGGCATGTAGCGGAAGAAAAAAGTTAACAAGAGTGTGCGAATGTGCGAGCCGTCTACATCGGCGTCGGTCATGATAATCACACGTCCGTAACGCAGGCCTTCAATGTCGAGGTTATCGCCGATGCCCGTGCCCAGCGCGGAGATGAGCGCCTTCACTTCGTTGTTGCCCAAAATTTTGTCGAGGCGCGCGCGCTCAGTATTTAATATTTTTCCGCGCAACGGCAGGATGGCCTGAAAGTGACGGTCGCGTCCCTGCTTGGCCGAGCCGCCTGCCGAGTCACCTTCGACGATGTACAACTCGGTCTTGGTCGAATCACGTTCAGAGCAATCGGCCAGTTTGCCGGGCAGAGTCAACGACTCAAGCGCAGACTTGCGGATGACGAGGTCACGCGCCTTCCGCGCCGCATCGCGCGCCCGCGCCGAGGTGAGACATTTCGCCACAATTGCCCGCGCCGCTTGCGGGTTCTCCTCGAGGAACGTGTAAAACGCCTCAGCCACGATCTGCGTCACGTACGTCTGCACTTCGGGGTTCATCAACTTCACTTTGGTCTGCGACTCAAATTGCGGGTCGGGGTGCTTGATTGAAACGATGGCGGTCAATCCTTCGCGCGTATCGTCGCCCGAAAAATTCGGGTCGGCATCTTTGAGCAGTCCGCCCTTGCGCGAATAATCGTTAATCACACGCGTCAACGAGGCACGCAGACCAGTGAGATGCGTGCCGCCGTCTACAGTGTTGATCGTATTGGCGAACGAATAAACAGACTCAGTGAACGCGTCGGTGTATTGAATGGCCGCTTCGATGCCGATGCCCTCGATTTGTTTTTCAACATACGACACTGGATGCAATGTCTCGCGGTTGCGATTCAGATAACGCACAAACGAAGTGATGCCGCCCTCAAAATAAAAAGTCATCTCGCGGTTGGTGCGCTCATCACTGAAGAAGATGGTTACACCGCGTGTGACAAAAGCCATCTCGCGAAAGCGTTGGACCAGCGTATCGAAGCGTAATTCCATTTCCTCTTTAAAAATCTGTGGGTCATACTTGTACGTCGTCTTGGTTCCGCTTTCAGAGGCGTCTGATTTGCCGATGACTTTCACCGCGCCCTTGGGGGTGCCGCGCTCATAGCGCTGAAAGTGGACTTTGCCCTCGCGGCGCACTTCAACTTCGCACCACTCCGAAAGCGCATTCACCGCGCTGACGCCCACGCCGTGCAGACCGCCCGACACTTTATATCCGCCGCCGCCGAATTTGCCGCCGGCGTGCAGGGTGGTCATCACCACTTCGAGCGCGGACTTTTTCATCGTCGGGTGCATGCCCACGGGGATGCCGCGTCCGTTGTCGCGCACGCTGACGCTGTCGTCTTTGTGAATATAGACTTCGATGCGCGTACACTCACCGGCCAGCGCTTCGTCTATCGAGTTGTCCACCACTTCATAAACGAGGTGATGCAAAGCTTTCACGTCTGTGCCGCCCACATACATGCCCGGGCGGCGGCGTACTGCCTCAAGCCCCTCAAGGACTTGAATATTCTCTGCTTCATATTTGGCGCTATTTGCTTTAGTGCTCACGAAAAACCTCCGAGTGCGGCCTCACCCCCGGCCCCTCTCCTAAAGGAAAGGGGGCAGGAGGTGAGGCGAAAAATAAAATTACATCTGCGGGGCGGTGGCCCCGGGTTTCAAATGGTCTGTTGCGGCTTGAAGCCAGATGTTCATATCACGATAATAGATGAAGGAAGCGGCCAGCAGAACGGTGGTGATGAAGGCATGGCCAGTAAGGCCCACCAGCAGTAACCATGAATCTTCGGCGGGCACGCGCCACAGAAAGTTCAGTCCCTGGCTGAGCACCAGCACGGCCAGCACAAACGTACTGCTCAACGGCAGGGTGAAGCGCGCCATGCGCAGGCTCGCAAGCATCGAAGCCAGCGCGTTTTGTCTGCGCACAAAGATTCCATGCGGCGCAAAGAAAATGGGCACCACGATCCACACAGCCATCAGGGCGATTATCAGAAATAATATTTGTGGCAGGGCCGGGTTTATCAATTGCAAAACCACCACAAGCAGGAAAAACGGCACACTGATTATCAAGCCAAAAATCGAAAGCAAAATCGAAAAGAAAAGTGTCTGCGTCACAGCGCGGCCCACAGCCAACGTGGCCGCGTGACTGCCAGCCGCCTCGGCCACCCAGCGGAAGTACAGGCCGCCCAGCGCCCAGCCCAAGAAGGTGAGCGCCACAAACCAACTCAGCAAAGATAAACCAGACGTGACCTCGATCACATTTTGAGTACCCAGCGGCGAAAGCAGGGGGCCCCGTCCACTGAGCAGGCTGGAGATGCCGATAGGAAAAGTGCGTAGCAGGGCAAACACATTAAAGCGCACGTTAAAATTGGCCAGCACTTCCTGCAAGCCCGCAATTTCTTGAAGTGAATAGCCGCGCGCCTCGTTCATCAACAGCATCTGGTCGAAGAGACCCACCGTCAGCCGGCGAATGCTCAAATGTGGCCCGACCCACAAAAAGAGGTCCAGCACGAGCGGCGGGAGAATCACCCACAGGCGGGCAGAGATCGCGTCCAGCCCGGTAACCAAGGCTCCAATCACGCCCGGCGGTGGCGGCAATTCCGTTTTTGCAGACGCTTGCATAGTACATAGATTCTACCATAGGGAATTTGACCAACCCTTTGCGCGGCGTAATTTTTTTTGGGGCTGGGAGTGCAGGCTCACCCTAAAGGGCGCTATCGCAGAGCCTGCACTCCATCAGGGCTTTCTTAAAGTCCTGGGGGTCGTCAAAAACTTGGCTCGCTTGGAACACGAATATCACGAATAAGCGAATTTTTCCTCGTTCATTCGCATCATTCGCCTATTCGCGCCATTCGCGTTGAAAGTTTTTGGAATTTGCAATAGCCATGTTTTCTAAAGCTTCGTCACTTGGCAGGCCACACTCGCGCAGGTACAATGCTCGCGTGGATCATAACCCCTCGCGTCCCGACCCCGACCGTATCGGCGTGCTGACTGCGGCCGTTTTGCTGGCCTTTGCGGTCACGCGCCTGCTCCCCGACTCGGCCATAGACCTGCGCCTGACTCTCGGCCCATTCTTCCTCATTTACCCACTTAATCTGACCAGCCTAATCACCTTGCTGGCCGGCGGATTGACCGCCGCAGGCATGGACTGGTTGCTGCGCGCGCATCCATCTTTGAACGGCCAGCCTAGTGTGGAGCACTGGCTGTTACCCACTTTGAGCATCTTTGTCGTGGGTCTGCCCCTCGGCTTTTTGCAGGACGGCAACACCTGGTGGATCGCCTTTGGCATCGCCGCCGTTTTGCTGGTGGTTGTTTTCATCTCGGAGTATGTGGCGGTTGACCCGGCTTCGGCTTCCTACCCCAGCGCCACAGCCATTCTCACCTCGTTGTCGTTTGCCATCTATCTCATTTTATTAGTGGCCGTCCGTTTGGCTGGCATGCGTTTGGTGGTGTTGGCCCCGGCGATTTTCATCGTCAGCGGACTGCTGGCCCTGCGCGTATTGCGCCTGCGCCTGCACGGTCAGTGGAAATTTGTGTGGGCGCTGGGCATCGCGCTAATCTCCATCCAACTGGCCGCCGGCCTGCATTACTGGCCGCTCTCGCCTATTCAATTTGCGCTGGCTTTGCTCGGGCCAATGTATGCGCTCATCTCACTGGCTGGCAATCTTGGTGAAAGCGCCCCCATCCGCCGCGCGGCGATCGAGCCGATCATTGCCGTGTCGCTAGCCTGGGCCTCGGCGCTGATTCTCGCTTAGTTTCACCAGCAACCCCAGCCCACCTTGAGTGTTTTTTCTATCAGTTACGACTTACGCAAAACCGTAAAGCGAGTCCGCTAATCTTTTTAAATTCGCGAAGATTGGCGTAGATTAGCGGATAAAAGGATTTGGTTTGCGTAAGTCCTATCAGTCTTGCATTGTGGAGGAACTCTCAGTGACCCAACCCCTCAGCTACATTTTGGCTATCGTAATCGGTTATGTGCTCGGCTCAGTTCCATTCGGACTGTTAATCGTCAAGCTCAGCACCGGCAAAGACATCCGTCAGGTAGCCAGCGGACGCACCGGCGGCACAAACGCCATGCGCGCCGCAGGTTTTTGGGCCGGCATGCTCACCGCCGTCCTCGACATCCTCAAAGGCGCCTGCGCCGTGTGGATCGCCAACGCGCTGACTGACAATCATCTGATTCACATTCTCGCGCCCGTCGCGGCCATCCTCGGCCATAACTACTCCATCTTCCTGCCCAACTACGACGAAAGCGGAAAATTCATCGGCTTGCGCGGCGGCGCGGGCGGCGCGCCAGCGGCGGGCGGCGCAATGGGTTTATGGGCGCCCTCCATCCTGATCGTCTTCCCGATGGCCCTAATTGTGATTTTCACTTTCGGTTACGCCTCCATCACCACCATTTTCATTGCCGTTTTCGCCACCATCATCTTCACCATCCGCGCGCTCAACGGCATGCCCTGGCTCGACGCGCTCTACGGCGTCATCGCCACACTGCTACTCGTTTGGGCACTTCGTCCCAACATCAAAAGCCTCATCGAGGGCAATGAACGCGTGGTCAGTATGAGCCTGCACGGAAAAATAAAAGCGCGCCGCGAAGCCGCCAAATCTGCGGGCGAACCCAAAGCCTGATTCCCCTCTCAAGCAGGGTGCGCGGGGATGCACACATCCGCTACAATGCGCTGATGAACCTCCTCGAATCCTTCCTGCTTGCCATCCCCTATCTCTTCCTCAAAAAAATTCCATACTTGTGGATTCCGGTAGTGGCCTTCTACACCTGGCCGCCGATCATCTCTGGCATCCTGCTGACCATCATCGCGCTGGGCCTCTTGATGATGAAAGGACA
>VFKQ01000120.1 GCA_009885445.1 Anaerolineaceae bacterium
ACTCTGATGAGCCTGACATCCTTGATTACGACACCTCCTTCAAGCCCGCCGCACAGGATGCGCTCTACGAAGCGAATGCCTATCGCACTTCTGACCACGACCCCGTTGTTGTGGGACTTATCCCCAATGCGCCTCCGACTGTGGATGCAGGCGGACCTTACTCTGCAACTGAAGGCGGCTCGGTCACTCTCACCGCAAGCGGCTCCGACCCGAATGGCGACAGCCTCACTTATGCCTGGGACCTTGATAACAACGGTTCGTTTGAAACACCCGGACAGAGTGTTGCCTTCTCTGCGGCATTGCTGGATGGTCCGAGCAGTTATACGGTCAACGTACGCGCGACCGACCCGGGAGGGTTATCTGCCACATCCACTGCGTTGGTGAATGTAACAAATGTCGCTCCGACCGCCAACGCCGTGTTTGGAGCAGGCAGTGTCAGTTGCGGCGCGAACAATGCCACACTGGCTGTCAGCTTCACTGACCCGGGCGTTGCAGATACACACACCGCTCAAGTTAACTGGGGTGATGGCAATAGTGAAACAGTGAGTCCGGCTACGAGTCCGTTCTCACTGCAACACACGTATGCGCTTGCCGGAGCCTATACCGCAACGGTGACCGTAACGGATGACGATGGCGGCGTGAGCGCGACAGTGAACGCCAGCATCATTGTTAATTTCAACACCAGCGGAATACTGCAACCGATTAATGCGAACGGTACCAGTGTGTTCAAGCACAAGAGCACCATTCCGGTCAAGATCAGCTTTACCAACTGTGATGGTTCCGTCCCTGCGAATCTCGCTCCCACCATCAAGTTGACCATGGTCTCCGGCGCTACTCCTGGCTTGCAAATTAACGAACCGCTCTCCACCAGCGCGGCGGATACCAGCGGCGTGATGCGCTTCAGCACGAACCAGTACATCTACAACCTGGCCACCCTGCCGCTTCCCGACCCCTCGGCTACTTACATGATTACCATCACCATCCCCTTCAACGGGCAAACAGTGACAGTGGTATTTGGTCTAAAACCGTAGTCGCATACGTTTGAATCAAGTAGGCCGGACTCGTAAAGTCCGGCCTACTTGATTCTTGCGATGTTGATGGGTTTATTTTACGCGAACTAAAATTTCTCGTTGACTTTTCCTCCCTCCTCGTCTAAACTCTTCTCATGCTTGCTCGCATCTACTCCTGCGCCGTGGTGGGTCTCGAAGGCGTCATCGTCGAAGTCGAAGTTGACACCACACAAGGTTTTCCCGGCATGGACATCGTTGGTCTGCCCGACGCCGCCGTCAAAGAAAGCGCGGCGCGCGTGCAGACCGCGATTCGCAACGCGGGCCTGCCCTATCCGCGCGAGCGCATTGTCGTCAACCTCGCGCCCGCCTCGGTGCGCAAAGAAGGCCCGGCCTACGACCTGCCCATCGCCCTCGGCATCGTTCTGATGGGCGGCAGTTTAAATCCCGACATTGTCAAAGATGCATTAATCGTCGGCGAACTCTCGCTGGATGGAATCGTGCGTCACGCGCGCGGAGTCTTGCCGATGGCGGCCAAAGCGCGCGCCGAAGGCTTCAAGCGGATTTTTGTCGCTGTGGAGGACGCGCCTCAAGCGGCCTTGATTCCAGATTTAGAAGTTTTGCCCGTCACCACCCTCTCGGCTCTATACGGACATTTGGGCGGGTTGCGCACCATCCAGCCGCATCCGCCCCTCGAAACTGAATCCGTTCCCCCGTCCGTGCTGACCGACTTCCGCGAAATAAAAGGACAGGAGCACGTCAAACGCGCGCTCGAAGTCGCGGCGGCGGGCGGGCACAACGTCCTCATGATGGGGCCGCCTGGCGCGGGAAAAACATTGCTCGCGCGCGCCATGCCCGGCATCCTGCCTGAGATGTCTATAGATGAAGCGCTCGACGTTACCCGAGTGTATTCCGTGGCCGACGCGCTTCCGCCGGATATGCCCATGATTCGCACGCGGCCTTTCCGCGCGCCGCATCACACCATCTCGCACGCGGGCCTGGTCGGCGGCGGCAACATTCCGCAGCCCGGAGAAATTTCGCTGGCGCATCGCGGCGTTTTATTTTTAGATGAACTGCCCGAGTTCGGCACGCGTGTGCTCGAAGTATTGCGCCAACCCATCGAAGATAAAGTGGTGACGATTAGTCGCGCGCGCGGCTCATTAACTTTTCCGGCTAATTTCATGTTGGTCGGCGCAATGAACCCGTGCCCGTGCGGCTACTTCGGTGACTCGCTCAAGCCTTGCACGTGCGCGCCCGCCATGGTGACGAAATATCAAAAACGAATCTCCGGCCCCATGCTCGACCGCATGGACATTCACATCGAAGTGCCGCGTGTGAATTACGAAAAACTTTCGAGTGAGCATCTGGGCGAGTCTAGCGCCGACATTCGCGCGCGCGTCGAGTCTGCGCGCGCGCGGCAACGCGTCCGCTTTGCTGACTCTGTGGAAATCGTCAGCAACTCCGACATGCGTGTGGCCGAAGTGCGTCAGTTCTGCAAACTCGACGAAACGGGCGAGAGTCTCATCCGCGCGGCGATGAGTCAACTGCAACTCTCTGCCCGCGCTTACCACCGCATTCTGAAACTTGCACGCACCATTGCAGATTTGGCTGACAGCGATTCGATTCAACAAACACATCTGGCAGAGGCGTTGCAATATAGGCCTAAGTTAAATATGATGGGATAGATACACGAATCCAAACCCCTTTAAGTTAGGGCCAACTTGCACTACCCATATTACTCGCATTTGTCCGAACTCCTCCCTTGTCTGCCAGGCGATGTGGCGTTGTTGATTCGAAAAGAGCGTGCCCGTGAATTTCACAGGCACGCTCTTTCGTTTGATGCATTCGTCCGCGTGTTTAGCGGAAGCGGAATAGCACTTCGGGCGAAGTGGAGCCGTCGCTGAACTCTACAAACATCATGCGGCAGGAGGCGGCATAGGATTTGGGCGTCTTCCAGTTGAACATCCATCTGCCTTTACCCTGGTATTTCAGGCCGGATTTGCCCGGGCCTTTTTCAACCACCGCAGTGGACGAGTCGCCGGTGAGGGTGGCGCAATCCACTTCGTAGGACTTGACGCCCACAATGGCGGTCGGGTCGCTGACGGGAGTCCTGCCAGCGGTGAGGGTCAGGAACCACTTGACGGGGACGGTGCGGCCCGCTTGCGCGTTATTTGTCGCGCGGACGGGGGGCAGGAAACCGCGGAAGGTGTAAATGGATTGAACGGTGAACGCGGCGCACACTTCGGTGCCGACATTACCGACCGAGTCGGTGCCGCGCACGCAGGCTTCACCAGCGCCAACCGTGGAGGCGGTAAATGTCGCTGTGACCGCTTCGGACACGGAGTCGAACGCGCCGTCGCTGGCGCTCATGGCGGTCCATGTGGCGCCCGCGTCAAGCGAGTATTCCGCTGAGGCGATGGTCGAGCCGTCGGTGGTGGTGTCATCCACCGTGGCAGTGACCGTGGCGGACGATCCCACAGTGACGGGATTCGGCGCAACTGCAACAGCGGAGGTGACGGGGCCGAGCGCATCGGCGAAGGCCGTGGCGGTGGGAAGCGCGGCCAATACGAGCGCGACGATCAGGGACAGCGATGAAAACTTGTTCAAGCGTTTCATGGTATTTCTCCTTTTGGTTTGAATATTAATCCGCTGTCAATATAAAGAGCGGACACGAACCTCATAATGGTACTTGAATACCAAGGTGGCAATTCTTATGGCATCCTAAGTTAACAATCGATTGATCACCTCCGGATATTCACTGGCGCTGTTTTTCCAGGCATATTTTCATTGAAGCGATTGGATTCCGCGTATGGTTGTTGCGGGCGCTTATGATGGCTATATAAATTCTCTACCGTACAAATACGGTAAAAGTCAGCCGGAAACTACAGCTAATAGGTAACAAACTCACCTTACAAAAATGTAATGGCACTTTCATGACGTGGGCGATTGAATAAAGTTACAGAAAGTGTAGAGAGAACTTCTCTAGCGTAGAAATAGGATGGAAAGCCTGCTGTAAACTACGGCGAAATGTATGGTTACAAACAATTCCACCGTAGAGGGCGCGTATATCTTCCCCCGAAAATATTGCACCATATCATCATCGAAGTAGGCTTCGGTGGCGGCAAATTGCCCTATCAGTACCTTTGGCGCATCAATCGGTTTTTTGAAGACGCAATCCCAAAATCAGGCTCGTTTTGGGCAGATTGTGGGAGAAACTTGTCGAAATATCCCCAAAAATACATATTGAGTGGCAAGGAAAGCATTCCTGCATCAAAACCTGTCAAAACTGTAAACGATTGCAAGCCAATTCTTATGTCATTTTTGGAGATGGAGGCGTATTATATGTTTTATAACAGTCGCAGAAATTGTTTTTTGTTCTCCGCTTCTGTCAGGTATTATTTGTGAAGGAGTCGCTATGTTAGAAATTTTCTTTATGTCCTATCTAGTAATTTCCGTCCCTGTTACTATCTTTTTCTTGCTGGCATTAAAAGTAGCGGGGCGGGCTGAACGCGCCCTCGAAGGGACAGATAAGGTAGAGCCGTATCAGCAACCTGGCGGGAAAAAGGTTCATTTCAAAAAGTCGATTCCCTCGGTTGACTTTTAATCCTGCCCATCCATTCCCTCTGCTCTAGACGTTACACGTTGCCCGTGGGCACTGTGTAACGTCTTTCTTTTTAACTTGAACATTGATAATATTGATTACTGCCTGTTTTTTAGGTGAATGGGGAGAATGGTGAAAAAGAAAATAAACCAATATGGTCGAAAACAAATTGGTTGTGTCCATTGTAAGAAAGGATCGTATGACTAGCCAAAACAACTTACATAAATTGTCGCGAAATAGCGCAGTTTTCTATTGAATCCAATCTACAATTCTCGACCATCTTCTCTCATTTTGATCTCAAGTTCAATTGTTGGGTGTTCTACAGGTCCTGATTTGATTTCCAATGTGGTAAAGCGCCTGATTTCTTATTTAAAACATGGCTATAAATTTCTTCAATGCGATCGGCAACCACATATTCATTAAATTCGGTTTGCACGTGATGCCTGCCATTTTCTCCCAACTGCTGGGCGAGTGTGGGGTTTGTCAATACTCTCACGATGGCGTTTGAAAAACCAGGCACATCATCATAGTCAACCAGTAAACCTGTCTTGCCGGAAC
>VFKQ01000263.1 GCA_009885445.1 Anaerolineaceae bacterium
GCAAGTGGTCAGCTCGGCAATCATGGGCGTGGGCGCCGGCGAACGCGCCAACAAAGTCCGCTGGGGCGTCGCGCGCGACATCGCCCTCGCCTGGTTCCTGACCATCCCCAGCACCGCCCTCGTCTCTGCCGGAATCTATTGGCTGTTGATTGGATTAATGTAACGCGAGATTTATCTCGCAATTTTCCACCGTACATAAAACCTAAATTACATAGGCTCAAGCCGCCGTCCTCGGCGGCGTTATTAGCTTAAATATTGCGCCGAGGACGGCGCAAGGAGCAATCTGTATTTTTACTTGTAATTGTTTGTTAGAGAGTCTCGGCACAAAAAAGAGCGACAGCCCAAAGTGGACTGTCGCTCTTAATTTAATCGCCTCCTCCCCGCGCCCCAAGCGGGTGACCCGCTCCCTCAGCCTCTCAAAAACCTGACAATATTCCGCGCCGCGCGCGCCCCTTCAATCGCGCAATGGTCCGCCGTCTCAACGCCGCGCAAAAGATTGCCCGCCGCAAACACCCCGCGCACCGACGAGTGAAAATCCGCGCCAACGAGCGGACCCTTCGTCAGCGGGCGAATCTCCAGCCCGCCGAGTCGCGCCAGCTCGTGCTCGGGAATCCAATCACCTGTGAAAATGAGCGTGTCGCAGGCAATAATCTGCGAAGAGACTTCGGAAGTCTGCGCAGACTTCCGAAGTCTTGTGGTCGTAATCTCCACAGCCTCCACGCGCTTGCTCCCAAAAATATTTGTGATTCGAGAGTTGGTCAGAATTGGCGCGCGCGTCATTAAGTCTGCCAGCAACCACTTCATCGCCACGTACGGAAATTCAATCTGATGTCGCGACTCTTCAGTGACCATCATCGCGCACTCCACTTTGGCATGCATCAACGTCAGCAACGCCGACAAGCTGACCAGCTCCGCGCCGACGATGAGAGCGCGATTGCCCACCGGAAGTTTTTCCTGATACACAAATCTTTGCAATGAACCCGTCGTGTAAATTCCCTGCGGACGCGTGCCAGGCACCAGCCGCGCCGAACGCGGCCGCTCACGCACACCCGTGGCCAGCAAAACCGCGCGCGCGTGAATCTCGCCGAGTCCGCGCGGGGAGGTGAAATTCAAAACTTCGGGAGTCTCCATAGAGGAATTCTTATTTGAAGAGTCCGAAAAAGACTTCCGAAGTTTGCTGTCGCTCCAGCCTGTAATTGTCGTAGATGCGAGAATCTCAACACCCGCTTTTTCGGCGCGTTCGCGATAATATTTTGCATAACTCGGCCCTTGCATCATGCGCCATAAATCTTCGCGCCCAAAGCCAGTGTGGTGACAAAAGCGCGGCATCCCGCCCGCCTCGGCCTCGCGCTCCACGACGAGCACGTTTTTGATTCCCAATTTCTTCAACTCAATCGCCGCGCTCAACCCCGCTGGCCCCGCCCCAACGATGAGGACGTCCGCGTTTTTTTTATGGAATGCGGGAGCTTGCTCCCGCGTTTGATATGGAGTGTGGAAGCTTGCTCCCACATCATCGGACAGCAAGCTGTCCGACTCCATATTTTCATTCTCAAAAACCTTCACCAACGCCGCATGACAATTAAATCCCTGACATCTTCCCTGCCCCGCGCGCGTCCTCCGACGCAGACCGTCCAACGTCGTCGCGGGAATCGGACTCGTCAGCGCGTCGCGAATCTCGCCGCGCGAGACGCGCTCGCAGTGACAGATAATTTCTGCATACGACGAGTCTGCCGCAATCATCTGCGCATTTTGATATGGCCGCGTGAACGCCTCACCAATGTTCGGCACGCGCATTGTTTTGAAATCATCCTTCGGCGTCAACGTCACGCCGCCCTCTCCCAAAAGTTCGCGTACATATTCGGCGATGCCCAGCGCGCCCGAAATGCCCGTCGAGCGAATCCCGCCGACGCACACGTAACGTTTTTCTTTTTCAAGAAAAATTTGATAATCACTAAACTCCGTCGCGGCGCGCAGGCCCGAATACGTGGCCGTCACTTCCTCGTCCAGCAGGCGCGGCAAAATCTGGCGGCCCTTCTCGCGCAAAAAATCCAGCCCGCGCTCCGTCGTCTGCGTGGCGGACTTGTCGTCGAGGTCCTCCGCCGTCGGCCCGAGCATGATGTTCCCATAAATCGTTGGGCTGATCAACACACCTTTTGTGATCGACGTGGGCACCGGCAACAACACATGCTTGACCAGCGGACGCGCCAATTTATCGTAGATGATTAACTGCCCGCGCCTCGGGCGGACCGTGAAGCGGGTTGCCCCAAAATAGGCATTGACCTCGTCCGAAAAAAGTCCCGCCGCGTTGACCACCCAGTGCGCCGAAATTTTTTCTTCTCCACTTGAGAGAATATAAGCATCGCCATCCGCAATAATTTTCTCAACCCGAAAATTTAATTTGAGCGTCACCCCGTTGACGACGGCCTGTGTGGCGCAGGCCAGCGGAATGGTGAACGTGCATAGAATCCCCTCCCCGGGGATAAACATCCCGCCGAGGGCACCCGCTCCGAGGGCGGGTTCGAGGCGATAGATTTCGTTTGAGTCCACGATGCGGACGTCGGAGTCGCCGTTTTGAATCGCCTTGTCGAGCACAGTCGGCAGTTCGCGCAGTTGCTCGTCGTTCCAGGCGATCATCAGCCCGCCGATGCGCTCGAAGGGACTGCCCGTTTCGCGCATGAAATTTTCGGTGAGCGCATAACTGCGTTTGAGCAATTTCGATTCGAGTGAGCCGGGCGTGGCGTCGTAACCGGTGTGCCAGATGGCGGTGCTGGCTTTCGATGTGCCCATGCCCACGTCTGGATTCGATTCGAGCAGGGCGATATTTAATTTATAACGCGAGAGTTCGCGGGCGATGGCCGAGCCAACCGCGCCCGCGCCGATGATGGCGATGTCGTGGGTAGGATTCATAAAAATTCTTTCAAGGTGGTCGAGTAGCCGCGTTTTTTGCGGCGTATCGAGACCACAAAATATTTTGCTGGTAAAGGTGGTCTCGATACGGCGTCGGATTAAGTTTATTGACGGCTGTATTGAAATCCGCCGCCTACTCGACCACCGTATTGCACCTTATGAATGAAACCCCTTCGCCGCGCCCACCGCTCTTTCCCACTGCTTCAACTTCTTGCCTCTTTCTTCTTTCTTCATCTCCGGCTTATAAATTTTTTCCGCCTTCCAATTCTTCGCCAGCGACTCAAAACTTGTGCCCAGCGCCGAGACGCCGGCGAGATTCGCAATGCCAATTGCCGTAGCCTCCATCGAAGCCGAAACGTGGACTTCGATGTTGAGCAAGTCGGCGATCATTTGCATCAGGTATGCGTTGCCTGCCGGGCCACCGTCTACTTTTAAATGCGGAGGAGTCTGACCCGCGTCTTGCGCCATGGCAGTGACCACTTCGTAAACGCGACAGGCGATTCCGTCGAGCGTGGCGCGGACGATGTCATCGGAAGTTGTACTGCGATTCAAGCCGAACATCGCGCCGCGCACGTCGGTGCGCCAGTGCGGAGCGGCGAGTCCCTGCAACGCGGGGACGACGACCACGCCCTCGTCTGACGATCTGCGCGCGGCCTCGTCGCTGGAAGCGGAATCGGGGATGAACTTGAGATTGTCGCGCAGCCATTGCACGGCTGAACCAGTGACGAAGATGCCGCCGTCGAACGCGTAAGCCGTGTGCCCGGCAAAGTTCCAGCCGACAGTGGTGAGCAGTCCGTTGTTCGAGAGTTTGGGTTTGTCGCCGATGTTCATCAACAGAAAACTGCCCGTGCCGAATGAGCATTTCATTTCACCCGCGTTGAAGCAGGCCTGACCGAAGAGCGCGGCTTGCTGGTCCACAAGCAGGGCATGTAACGGCAAAATTTTTCCATTCCCAAAATCCACATCGCCGATGTGGC
>VFKQ01000014.1 GCA_009885445.1 Anaerolineaceae bacterium
CTTCATTACGAGACTTCGGAAGTCTCTTAGGAGTCTTTGTAATTTTAGAGTCTTCATTACGAGACTTCGGAAGTCTCTTGGGCGTCTTTATAATTTTAGAGTCTTCAAGGGAGACTTCCGAAGTCTGTTCCCCGCGACTCCTCTCCAAATTCAACTTCAACAACCTCTCCAAAATCTCCTCATCCGTCAAATCGGACTTCCAGCCATACGCGGCAAAGACGGCCTCATCGAGGTTGAATGGCATGCCCCGATTATACTGCGATAAGATTTTCCAAATGAAAAAACATTACCCCTGGCTATCGTTCAACGCGGACGGAACCCTCTTCGATTTTGTCCGCGTTGAAGCGGATGCCTCGTCATCAAATCCCCCTCGACGACTAACCCCTATCTCCTATCTCGCACCCCGCACCTCCTACCTCGCGCCCTACTCTTCCTCCCCCGGCTTGCCCACAATCTCATCCACGCGCTTCAACACATCGGGGGTCAACTTCGGCAGAATATCCAGCGCCTTCATATTTTCCTTCGCCTGCTCCACGCTCGTCGCGCCGGTGATAACGGTGCTGACACGTTCGTTCTTCGCGCACCAGGCCAGCGCGAATTGTGCCATCGTGCCGCCAAGTTCCTTCGCGATCACTTCCAGATTCTTCACCTTCTTAATCTTCTCGGCGGTAATCTCTTCCTTCAACCACTCATAACCTTTGAGCGATGCGCGGCTTTCTTTGGGGACTCCGTTATTATATTTGCCGGTCAGAATGCCCGAAGCCAGCGGCGACCAGATTGTCGTGCCCAATCCGATCTCTTCGTACAGGCGCGCATATTCCAATTCCACGCGACGGCGGTGGAATAAGTTGTATTGCGGCTGTTCCATTTGCGGCTTGTGCCAGCCGTGCCGGTCACAGATTAACCACGCCGCGCGGATCTCGTCCGCGCTCCACTCAGACGTGCCCCAATACATCGCGCGGCCTGACTGCACAATATCGTGCATCGTGTGCGCCGCTTCCTCGATGGTCGTATTTTTGTCGGGGCGGTGATAAAACAGCAGGTCAACATACGGCATGCCCAAGCGTTTCAGCGAGCCGTCTATGCCCTCCATTGTGCGTTTACGATTGAGCGTGTTGCGCTCGTTGGGTCCGCGCTCGAGACCCCAATACAACTTGGTCGAGATCAAATAACTTCCGCGCCGCCACTTCAATTTCTTCAGCGCCTCGCCCATCACCACTTCCGATTTTCCGCTGGCATACGCCTCGGCGTTATCAAAAAAATTCACCCCCGCCTCATAGGCCACCTTCATGATCTTCGCGGCATTGCCCACATCCACCTGATTATGAAACGTGACCCACGAACCGAACGAAAGCACGCTGGTTTGAATCCCAGCACTGCCCAAACGACGATATTGCATGTTCATTTTTTTTCTCCGTTTAATATTGACTAATTGAAAGCGTTCCACGGCCTGCCTGACCTCGCCTCATTTCCGCGCCCTGGGCGGTTTGCCCTCAATGTGCGTTTCTCACGCTCACAAATTTTGAAGCGTCATGCGCATCCCATGCTTTGGCCGCAACGTGGCCTCGGGACGAAAGCCGATCGGGTGCCCAGGCACCAGGCTGATTTTGTAGCGTTGCAAGGCCAGCGCAAGAATCATCTGCATCTCGGTCTGCGCAAGATTATTGCCAATGCACAAATGCGGACCTTCCCCAAATGGATAATAGACGTTCGGGTTGCGCGCCGCCACCTGCTCCGCGTTGAAGCGCTCGGGGTCGAACGTTTCGGGGTTCGGCCAATATTTTGCATCGCGATGCGTCACGAAAGGCGTCAGGAAAATCATCGTCCCTGCGGGGATGCGATAACCATCCAGAACCTGGTCGCTAATTGCTTCACGCGCAAACAAGTAGGCTGAGGGGTACAGCCTTAGCGTTTCTTGAATTACTTTTTGTGAATAAGTTAATTTCGGCAAATCTGTAAAAGTGGGCGTACGACCATCGAGCACCGTTGAAATTTCTGCGCGCAGGCGCTCTTCCACTTCGGGGTGTTGCGAAAGCAGGTAGAACATCCATGTCATCGCCATCGCGGTGGTCTCGTGGCCCGCAAAGAAGATCGTCACCACTTCGTCACGCGCCTGTTCGTCTGTCATACCTTCGCCTGTTTGCTCGTCGCGCATTTCGAGCAACATGTCTAACAGGTCGTTGCGCGGGTTTTTGCGCGCCGCTGTCACTAGCGGATAAACTGTCTCGTTCAATGTTTTCAGCGCGTTGTTGTACGCTTTGTTTTTCGGAACAGGCACCCACAAAGGCGGCGCCCACATTTGTTGACTGCGCCACAGCATAAAACTCGAAGCCACCTTGAAGGCCTCGCCCAACGCCTTCACCTGGTCTGTCACTCGCGTGCTGAACATGGCCTGAATGATGACCGCCAGCGTGAGCTGGGTCATTTCTTCTTCCATGTCCAGAGATTGCCCCTCGGAGGCTTTGGCCCGCCACCCGTCGAGATGCGTTGCGATGGTCGCAGACATGGTCTCCGTCAGGCTGGCGATCCGCTGACGATGAAAGGCCGGTTGCATCAGACGTCGTTCGCGCAACCAGAAGTCGCCGTCTATGAGCGGCAATCCGTTGCCGAGCAAAACGCGTCCCGTCTCCACACTGCGCCCGCGAATGTAGTTGCGGTAGTTGTCTTGCAAAATATGTTTTACATATGCGGGGTCGGTGATCAGCAGGTAGGGCTTGCTGAAAAGTTTAAATTGCGCAATGCCGCCGAATTCGTTGTTGATGTTCGTGAACATGCTGAGCATGTCGCTTGCCATTTCGGGAATCATGCCAACGACGGGGCGGCCGCGCGGGCCGGGGATGGGTTTTGTATCTGCCATTCGCTGATTGTATTCGAGAGTGTTGATGAAGGCAAACGATTGACACTTCATGACTTACGCAAAACCCCAAGATGATCCGCTAATACTTCGACAGGCTCAGTACAAGTCTGCGCCAATTTTCGCGAATTTTTAAAGATTAGCGCAGATTAGCGGATAAAGGATTTTGAATTGCGTAAGCCCTAACTGGTTACGGCGCAACGACGATTAACTTGCCGACCATGCCGGCCTGCAAATGTCCCGCAGTGCCGCACAAAATTTGATATTCGCCTGGTTCGCTCGGCGCGATAAAGCTGGTGGTCTCTTCGCCGCCTGGGTTGAGTTTGAATTCCCAATACACGTTGGGGCGGTCCTCTTCGGTGAATGTATCGCCGACATCGACGCCTAACTTCATGATGATGAAGTCATGCACCACCGCGCCGTCGTGGTAGCCTTTCACGGTGATCTCTGCTCCCGCGGGCACGCTGAACACGTTGGGCGAAAAAGCGAAGTCGGTCATGCTGACGGTGAAACTGGTTTTTGGCGCGGCCGGGCCGCAGGCAGAAAGCAAAAAGATGAACAAGACAAAGATGCGCACAGTTTTCATTGAAGAACCTCGTTGGATGGGGGAATGTATTTACTATTTTATCAGCGGCAGGAAGCGTCCGGTGTGTTTCATGTATTCGCGATACTCATCGCCAAATTTTTCAATGAGATTGGCTTCTTCTTTCGGCGTGCGTTTGGCCATGGCGATGAAGGCCAGGATTCCCAGCAAGGCGATGAACCAGTTTGCGGCCATCAGGCCGAATGCGACAAACAATGAGGTGGCCACCGTGTACAGCGGATGACGCACCCAGCGATAGGGTCCGCTGGTGACGAGTTTGTGTTCTTTGCGCGTGGCGCTGGTGGGCGTGATGCCACTGCCGATACTGCTGAACAGCCAGTAGATGCCCAGCACACTTAAAATGCCCAGGCCCACGCCGAGCCAGCGCGACCAATCTGGAAGGCCGATGCGCGACCAATTCATCCACGCGGGATTGAGCAGATAGATGAACGGGCTGAGCCACAGGATAAGCCCGCCAATTTTTATGAGTCTCATTGTCGCCGAGCCGTCTACTGAGCGCGAAACTTTTTCGCCAGTGTTCCTGTCTGCTTTGGCGCGGAAATAGATGGAGATGCCCATGCCGCCGCATAGAATCAGCGCGGCCAGAATGCGGAAAATATTTTCGTTCATGTTTTGTTACCTCTTTTCAAAAAATATTTTGCTGGTGATGTTCAGCCCGAGCACGGACGATTTTCCGCGCCCAATACGCACGGTTAAATTTTGGTCGAAGGGAGAGAAGTCGGTCACTTCGATGTGCGCGCCGGGGACGAGGCCGAGGCTTTCGAGATGGCGCAGTAGATCAGAGTCCGCTGAGGCGACGCGCTGGATGGTGGCGCTCTGACCCGCTCTGAGCGCGGAAAGAGGCGTCGAGTCGTCGTGCGGCATTTTTAAGTCGGCAGTCGGAATTAGTTCGCCGTGCGGGTCGCGGACGGGGTTGCCCATGGCGGCGGCGATGCGTCGTTCAAAATCTTCTGAGATGACATGTTCGAGGCGCTCGGCCTCGGCGTGGACTTCGTCCCACGAATAGCCGAGGGTTTGCACGAGCCAGGCTTCGAGCAGGCGGTGATGACGAATCACTTCGAGCGCGGCCTTGCGACCGGCGGGGGTTAATTTTGTGCCGCGATGTTTTTTGTAATCCACGAGCGCGCGCTCAGAGGCGGCGAGTTTTTGCACCATGCCCGTCACGGACGCGGGCGCGATGCCGAGTCGTTCCGCCAGATCGTTGGTGCTGGCGGAGCCGTGCTCGCGACTCAGCTCATAAATATGTTTCAGGTAATCTTGAATCGATTGTGTGAGAGTTTCAACCACTGGGATTTATCCGTTCCACAAAGTGAACGTGGTGCAGGTGAAGAACACCATGTAAGCAATGTTGAATCCAGCGCCTTCGGTCCAGTCGCGCACGAATTGCGGCAGAAATCTTTTTAAGAGCAACCACGCGATGGTCATCGTCAGCGGGTTGACCCACGCCATCCAAATTGGAAATTGAGTTGTGCCGGATGCCACCAAAACCGAAAATAGGATGGAGGCGATGATGATGATGATTAAGACGGGCGCGTAACTGATGATCAACACTTTTTTATGGCGTTGAATCATACCGACGATGACGGGTTGCGAAGATTCGTCCACATCGTTTAGCGCGCGCACGTATTCGCCCATGAAATAAAATGTGCCATGCACAAAGGTGCCGACGACGGAGGCGATTGCAAAGAGCAGGGCAGTGATCAGCACGGCGTTCGCGTTCGCGCCGCGTAGTCCGTGATAGACCTGCCAAAACCCAGACAGGACCAGCGGCGCGGCAAAGACGCCGATCAGCGCGCCCCACATTAAGCGCGCCGGCGAAAGTGCGACAATTTTTTCTGCATCTGAAAGTAATTTCAGATGCGGTTTGAGTTTGGGGTAATCATCGATGTTGATTCTGCCGCCGAGCAGAAGCACGTCGCCGATTGCAAAGAGGAACGCGCCGATGAGTGCAAGTAGTCCAGTGATGCGCAGTGATTGTAGAAATTCCATTTATGACATTCTATTTAATGAACAGTCCTGTGACCCACAACATCAACATGCCGACGACCACGCCGCTGAAAACGAATCCGGGCGCAGGTTGTTTGATGTTATCGCGTTGGATGATCTTGGTAATTTCGACGGCGACCTGGAAGATGGCGCCCGTGCCAATGGCGAGGAAGAGCACGGAGAGGAATGGCGACGGGGCGTATCCGCCGATCCATGCGCCGACGATGGCGGGTGCGCCGCCGATGAGTCCCATCTGCGCGAGTTGACCGAGCGTGGGCCGATCGCGTACGATGGGCGAGATAATGCCGAGGCCCTCGGTGATGTTTTGGATGATGAAGCCGACGACGAGGAAAGTTCCCAGCGCAATTTCGCCGACGTTGTAGGCCGCGCCGATGGCCAGTCCCTCGCCGAGGTTGTGGATTCCGATTCCGATGGCGATGCGAAAGGCGATGGACAGGCGATGCTCTGCCGCGCTACGCTCTGCGGCTTGCGGGTCGTCAATCATATCCAGCAACATGTAAGTTGTCACCGCGCCGATGCCGATCAGTCCCACGCCTTGAAATGCCGACGGCACACGCAGGGCCTGGTCGAAAGCCTCGGTCAGCGTGTCGAGGCCGAGGAAGATGAGCAGGCCTGTGGTGATGGCCATCAGGAAGGTCATCCATTTGCGTTTGAGTGTGCGCAGGGCGGGCAACCAGAAGATTCCAAGAAAGATGGGAATCACGCCGACATACAGGCCAATCAAAGTGAAGCCAAGAAAAGTTTTTTGATCCGGTTGCGGTGTGACAAAGGCGACAGGAATCTCCACGTCAAACGGAATCGAGTTGGAGGTAAATATACGCACCGCGTAGGCTTCAGCCTCCGTCCACGCGTAATTGATGCTGATGGTCGCGCGCCCGAAGCGCGGAATTTCC
>VFKQ01000007.1 GCA_009885445.1 Anaerolineaceae bacterium
GGAAATTCTCAAACAACCTTGCAAAGTAACCCTTTATAGCGATTCTCAGTATTTGGTCAGTGCGATGACGGCTGAATCCACTTTGGGCGCGGGATGAAACGCTTCGGCGGAGATGGTGGCGACGACGCTTGGGTCGCCGTAGACTTGGACGCTGAGGGCGAGCAGATTCATATCGTTGGGCGTGGCGCAGATGCGCTCGGCCACTTCTTTTTGCACGGTGAGCACCACACGGCGCGGACGGGGAGTGGTCTCGAGCAGGTGGCGCAGGATGGCCGAGGTGATGTAGTAGGGGATGTTGGCCACGACGAGATAATCGGCGACGGGAATAATGTCGGCGGGCCGGATCTTGAGCATGTCGCCCTGAATGATTTGAATGTTGTTGTGGCCGGCGATGACTTCTTCAAGCGCGGGGATGAGGCGTCCGTCCAGTTCAACGGCGATGACTTGTTTTGCGGCGACGGCCAGGTGACGGGTTAACGCGCCGAGGCCCGGGCCGATTTCGAGCACAGTGTCGCTGGGTTGAATTTCGGCGGCTTGTACAATTTTATCGAGCGCGTAGGAATCTTGTAAAAAATTTTGGCCGAGGGCTTTATCGGCGCGCAGACCGTGGGCGCGCAGGATGGCGGCGGCGTTGAGCGCGGGCAAGGGAGTTGCGAATCGCGAGGCCATGTTTATTGCCCGGGTGGCGGACAGAATGGAGTCGAGTCTTCGTTTTCATCGCCGGCGGGGGCAAGGGCGGGCCAGGAGCCGAGGTTGAACATGGTTACGTAGCCGCGCAGAATGTCGAAGTCTACATCCCAAACGAAGACATTGAATTTAAAGACGGGGTCATAGATACGCGTGCTCTTGAATAATTCCTGCGGAAAGGTCGCGAAGAGAATCAGCGACGGGTCTATTTGTGTGCCGAGGCAGGCGAGTTGACCGAGCTGGGTGGGGGTCATGTCGGTTTGGACGTTGTCGGTGAATGAGTTGATGATGGCGGGAATATCTTTGACGACTGCCGGGCTGGTCAGTTTGTCACGCAGGGCGCACAGCACGCGGTTTTGTGTGTTGGCGCGGTCGAAGACGCCGTCGAGGCGGATGCGCGCCATTTGCAGAGCTTGTGTGCCGTTGAGGTGATGGTTGCCGGGTTTGAAATATAGGCTGGAGCGCATGTCGTCAGATGTGCGGCCATCTACAGAGTTGGGCAGGTAGATATCTATGCCGCCCACGGCGTTGACGATTTTTTCGAAGGTGCGCATGTTGACGGCGATGTAGTGGTCGGGGGTGACGCCGAAGTTGATTTGCATCGTTCGCGCGAGTAGGCCCGGGCCGGCGCTGGGGTCGTCCCAGTAACCAAAGCCCGGGTTGCCATAGAGATAGGCCTGATTTAATTTTTCGTGATCCTGCCCGTTAATGTTGTCGGCGATTTCGGGAATCTCCACCCACAGGTCGCGTGGGAATTCGAGGATGGATACTTTGCGCGCGGCGAAGTCCACGCGCACGACGCGGATCACGTCGGCGAGGCCGTAGTTGTAGCTGTCTGAGCGGGCGTCGGTGCCGATGGCGAGAATCGTCATCGTGGATTCGTTTCCGCAAGTGGATGTGGAGACGGAAGTTTGTTGTGTGAATCCCGGCAGAGGTGTGGCGTTTGGAAAAGGCGTGATGGTGGGGAGCCAGTAAATTGTGGGCGTGGAGGCGGCTGTTGAAACTGAGCCCGCTTCGGGCGCGGGGCTGAACGTGACCAGGGCGGGCGGAATGCTCGGGGCGAGAGTCGGCAGGTTGAGGGCGGGGCCTAAGGGCGCGTTCATGTACATTTGAAAATATTGATAGCCGATACTGCCGACGAAGATGAGCAAACAAGTTGCGACGAGGCCGAGCGCGCTGAGAATTATTTTTTGCGTGGCGCTCATGCCGCGACGTGTTTTGCGCGCGCGAGATTTTGAATACGTCATTGCTGCAAGAACCAGGGAATGTCCGCAGGCGCGGGCGCGAGGAAATAAACTGTGACCCAGCCGCTCCACGATTCGTAGTCGGCGTCGCTGAAGCCGAGGTCTATCCACGGACGGTCGTCGGGGAAGCCGCCGCCCACGTCGGCGATGATGGCTTCGCCGTAGCCCGGAATGTAAACGCGCTCGCCGCCGAGGGCAATGTACCAATCGTAATACATGGCCACCACGCCGCGTGTGACGGGCAGGCCGAGCGAGGTGCCGTTGAGGCACGCGTCAACTCCGGAGCGACATGGCGAATAAGAGGTGGCATACATTTGTTTGGCGGCCCAATATGAACTGCGCACGATGCGCGGCACGGGCAAACTTAAAATCGTTTCGCTTTCGATGGCGCGGCTCACTTCTGCGCCGTCGGCATAGCGCGTGCGCGTGCGCGTTAACGTGAGTCCGGCCTGGCCGGGTTCGAGCACATCTTGTTGCGGCGCGGGCAGGTCTGTGGTGACGATCAGTTGCACTTCATACGGGATTATTTTTAACGCGGTGTTCGTAGACTCGCTGATGCGCACGATTTGAATCTGCCCGTCGGCGGGGAGCGGGTCAAATTCGGACGGGGTGGATTGGTCCAGCCCCATCAGCGGAATCCCCGCTTCGGCCAATGCCTGCCCAATGGTGACGGCGGCGGAGCGCGTGGTAAACGTGCGCCCCGCCACGCTGACGGTGAAGTCGCGCGCTGGAGTTATTTGGATGATCATCCCCGCACTGACAGGTGACTCAGCTGACGGCTCGACACCGTCTCGCGCTGTGAGCGGCATGCCCGATTCTTGAATCGCGCCGCCGACGGTGGGCGCGGCGGTGTTGAGTGTGACCTGTCCGTTGGGGGCGATCAACGTCACTGCCACGGCACGCAGGAGTTGCAATGTGACGATGCCTTCGTGCGCAATGGATTGATCTAAAGATTGCGCAACGCCATTTACCAAAACTTTATCTGCGCTGGAAAAAACAATTCCGGCCTGCGTCAGAATTGCGGAAGGTGTTGCGTTGCCACCCGCCACTCTATGCACTTGACCATCCACCAACAGAGTTAATTTTATGTCGGCAGGTTGGCAGGCAAACAAAAACATCAGAGCAAGCAGAAAAATTCTTTTGTGGTGAAGCATGCAGTGATTCTAACTGATTAACTGCTCTTACGCAGTTTAACCACACAGCGCACTGAGTTTTTTCTCAATGTTTTCTGTGTGAACTCTGTGGCAAATTCTTATCTCAGGAAAATTTTGTCAGCGGTCTACTCGAAAAATGCCGCAGTCTGTCCCGCCCAAGTATCCATCACGCGCTGTTTGTGGTGGCCGAGCAATTCCATCTCTGTCACTTCTTCGCGAGAGAAGTAGCCAGCTTCAGTGGTCTCGTCGCTTAAGCCCAACTCGCCGCCAATGACTTCGGCTTCAAAGTGGACGGCCAAAATTTGCACTTTGTTGCCATCGGCGTACATCACCAACTGATTTGGGTCGCTGTAAACGCCGACGAGTCTCTTCACGCGCACGTGCAGAAGAGTCTCTTCGAGCACTTCGCGGGCGCAGGCCTCGGCGGCAGACTCGCCGGGTTCCATTGCGCCGCTGGGCAGGCACCATTGTCCGTTGTCGGCGCGGCGCGTGAGCAGGACTTTATCGTCCGCGTTGAAGATGGCCGCCGAACAGCCCACACGGATTTTTCCTTCGCGCCCGATACGCTCGCCGTGCAGGATTTTTGTCATGGTTGGATGAATGTGCCGTTGCGCAGTTCCGCCAGCGTTTGTTGAATCTCTTCGACCGTGTTCATGACGAATGGACCGTACGGGACGATCGGCTCGTTGAACGGTGCGCCCGCAATGAGCATGAAGCGCACCCCGTCCGCTTCGGTGCGGACTTCAAGTTGGTCACCGTCGCCAAACACTGCCATGCAGACAGAGTCTACGGCCTCGCCCGAAAATTTTCCGCGGCCTTCGAAGACGTAAGCCAGCGCAGTGTGTCCGCTGGGGATGGGGAAATTCCATTCGGAAGCCGGAGCCAGCCTCACGTCCAGATAAAGAGGCGAGGCCGCGATGTCCACGACAGGACCGGTCACATTATCCACTATCCCAGTGACGACGCGAATCGTGACCCCATCCTTTTCGTAGGTGGGAATCGTGGAGGCGAGCACTTCCTGATAGCGCGGCTCAGACATCTTGAGATGCGAAGGGAGGTTGACCCAGAGTTGGAAGCCGTAAATGTTTCCGCTCTCGCCGCGGCGGGGCATTTCTTCGTGCAGGATGCCGCGACCAGAACTCATCCATTGCACGTCGCCGGGGCCGATGAGACCCGCGTTGCCGAGGCTGTCGCGATGACTGGTGGAACCTTCGAGCATGTAGGTGACGGTTTCGATGCCGCGATGTGGATGGTAGGGGAAGCCGCGCAAGGGGCCTTCGATGGGATCGTTGAAGGCGAAGTGGTCGAAGAGCAGGAAGGGGTCATATTCGTTGGATTGGCGCGGCGCGATGGAGCGAAGCAATCGCACGCCCGCTCCTTCGATGGCGGTCTGTGGTTCGATGATTTGGAGGATGGGTCGGGTTTGCATAAATTGATTATATACCACCGCGCACGGTCATAATATCTCGACACGGCTTTGCCGTCGATAACCGATTGCGGTTTTGAGAATTGGGAAATCTAACCACGGATGAAAGGGATAAAAGGCAAGCCTTCGCGCTCTCAAATATCCTTCGCGGCTTCGCATCTTCGCGGTGAGAAAAGCGCAGAAAGTGACCGTGCTCAGTATAGCATTGCCGAGTGACGCATGAATCGTCACGAATTTAATTTTTGGAGGGAATCGTCGTCAGATGGAATTCTTAAAAACTTTAGCCACGGATTTTTTGAATAAATCCGTGGCTAAATAAAATTTGGGGTTAGTGATGTTATGGGCAAACTTGCAGGAAGGCGTCTAGTGCCCTGTTTTTTAGAATCCCGCGTTGACCTAAACTCGTCATTTGCAAACAGAACGAGTTGAAGTTGATGCTGTTGTCGGTGTACTCAACTGCGAAGACGGGTTTACCGGCAATGATGAATGGATTCAAGTCCGCGCACCAGCCTTGCGCAAAACAATCCTCGGTCAGCGCCCAGTCAAAGTAGGTCAGCAGACTGGCGATTTGGCTGGTGTCATTTTTGAGTCCAATCGAGAGTCCGCGCGCGTGCGCCTCGTTGGCCAGCCAGATGTTGAAAGTCAGCTGGTCTTGTGCGGTGAGTGGAAAACCGGTGACGTTTTCAAAACCATTGACGTTATCGGGGTCTACGCCATCAAAGCCTTTTGATTTACACAGGTCAAGGCGCGCCTGCAAAATGGGACCCAGTAAATCAAGGCGGCGGATGTCGAGCCAGCGCTCACCCGGCCAGCCGTCGTAATTGTTGCCCAACACAATAGATGGGAATTGGTTTGCGTCGGGCCGCCAATCTTCCCACGAACCCGCGCTGATGTAGCACATGGCTTTGCGTCCTTGCGCGTGCAGGGACGCGATTTGCTGGACGCTGGTATCGAACATGTCCAAATTATAGATGGCAACGTTTTTCGTGGTATCCAGCGCGCCGGAATATTGAATCTGAATCGTATCGGTCAGCGCGGGGTTCCAGCGCGCCAGCGCGACGTTTGCCTGACCGCTGTTTGCATTAATCATCAAGCCAGAAACATCCACTGCTTCAAAGTTATCGCCGGTCAGCGCGTCTAGGGTGTGCAACATGTCATTGTCCCAGCGCGGGTCGGGCGCGCCGCTGACATACCAGTTCGAGCCGTTGTCTGCGACGATGATGCCGTAAGTTTTCATAGCCTGCAAGATGACTTGCATCTTTGGGTCGAAGCCGCTGATGTTGTAGTTGGCCTTCAAGCGCAAGCGCGCGCCCATCGGCGGGACGGCGGCGCTGGAATTGCTGGAGGCGTAATGCCGCGCAGGCCATAGATAAGAATTTTGACTCGTGCTAATCGTAAAGCGGATGGCATGATTGATTTGCCCGCTGAGCACTTCATCGTAGCGCACCAGCCCGGGCAGGACCGGCAAACCAGCGGCATCGGCGGACGTCCAGCCGGCGGGACGCAAATTGTGCGTGTTCAAATCCCAGATCGCGCCGGAGCCCGCGCTCCATTGTCCGTTGCTGAAGCTGGCGTCGTAAATTTCGTAGAGTTTGCAGGTTTCAGTATCGAGCACGAGAACGTGATGATCGGAACCGTACTCCATGTTTGGATTATTGGGAATGGGATACGGCCCGGCATCTGACTCGTTTGGGTAATAAAAACTGACATTGTATTTTGTGACGCTGGAGCCAGCCACGATATTAAGCGGAATGCCAATCGGGCCGCCGTCCCATGTGCCGGAGCCAAAGTCCATGTGGAGGCCGGTGGTGCGGCCAATGCTGTTGACCCAGTCTGTTGAGCGGGCGTGGATGGGCAAGCGATCTACGCGCGTGTTCCAAATATTATCTGCGGGATAAAGTGGACAGCCCGCCAATGTGGGGCCGCCACCTGCGCCGTTCCCGCCCCCGCCCGAAGTGGGTGTGGCCGTCGGAGGCGGAGGCGTGGCTGTGGGCGGCGCCACGAACGGAATGTCGCTTGAGAATTGCGGCCCGCCCTGATTGCTTCCGCCGAACATACATTGTCCGTCACTGGTGCCGAGGGCGGATGAATCGTTGATTGCGCCGCTGCAGTCGCCGGCAGGACCTTCGTCAAAATGATAGAGCGCCACAGTGGCCGCGTCAGATTTTGGAGCGGTGGTTGGCTTGGTGAAGTTGGCCGTATAACGCACGGACTTGGAGATGCGCACCTCGTCGAGCAACCCGCTAAAAGAGGGGAAGGATGCGCCCGCGTCGTGTTTTTCGGCGCCGAAGACGAGGAAGGGATCCGAGTTGGGATAAGTCGACGGGCGTCCGTTGCGATAGCTGATGTTGCCGAGCGGGCCGCTCTTGGCCAGGCCGTCGGCTTTTCCGTCTACAAAAATTTTTAGCGCGCCGCTGGTGGTGTTGCGCGTGACGGCGATGTGATGCCAGTTTCCGTCGGCCACGTTGGTTGCGCCGCAAATGGTTTTTGCGCTGGCGCCTTTGGAGACGCCGAATGCGATTTTTCCGCCAGCCAGTGAGATGCCAAAGTCGCCGTAATCGCCGTTGCCGTTGATGTCGCGGTCGATAATGACATTGCCATTTCTCCACGAACTGCCGCTGGGGACGCAGGCCGCGCTGTTGTTTTCGCTTAATAAAGCTTTCAGCCAGAACTCTATGCTGAAGTTGGCGCTTACATCTGCGGGGACGGCAGGCGCGTCAATGCGGATTTTTACGCGATCCATGCCGCTGGCGCCGTGACCATAAAAGCGCAGGGAATAACCTGTGCCTGCGGCTTGTACAGAAAGTGATTGCGCAGGCAGGGCCAGCCCGCATGCAAGAACAAAAATTAAGAACGAAAACACAAATTTGTTTTTCATGAATGCCTCATTGATAGACCCTGGTGATTTTATTTTCACTAGCGGGAAAATGACTGTGTATTTTTTATGTACTACGCTCAGAGACTGACAGAATATGCCTGCTCGATTTAGTGAGGTGCATCATAACTGTGACGACACCACTTTGAAACCTGACGATAGTCCTGCCCTGAGCAGAGCCATCGTCAACCTAACGTTTATGCAAGCTGCGTTTTAAAAACCAAGACAGCCCGTGACTTTCAGGGCTGTCTTGCCATGATTTATGGGGCTTAATGGAACTAATCTTAGCAGAAATTAATCAGCGACAAAACGCAGGCGCATCGAAGAAATCCACGGCGGTGATAAACCAGCCATTTCCAACAAACTCCATCGTGATCGTCTGCGGTAAAAGAGTCGGCCCGTCTGATTGCGCCAGCGCTCCACTCGCACGATTGTAAATTTCCGTCTTCCATACTTCGCAGGTATCCACCTCAATCAGCGTATCGCTAATCACGCGAATCGCATGGATGTAACTTTCAAAATAATCAATGCGCGCAATCTCAACCAGTCCTTGTTGATTCAAATTGAGAATGCTTCGCTCCAGATCTCTGAAAACATCGCCGGCAAGGACGGTCGATGCAATGGACGCATCACCCTGCGCGTATGCCTGAATTTGTAATTCAATCGCGCTCGTCAGAAAATCGCCAATCTCATTTGCCAATTCGGGCGAAACGCCGTTTGCCTGGTCAGGCAGGAAAGGATCTGTGCCCGCAGCGATCTCCGCGCCATCGGATGCGCCATCGTTGTCCATATCTGCATCCAGCGGATTCATGTTATTGACCACTTCGATGCCATCGCTCAGTCCATCATCATCCGAATCAGAATCGTTTGGATTCGTGCCCGTGACGAGCACTTCGCCCGAATCAGAGAGTCCGTCGCCGTCCGTGTCGCTGTCTGGACTTTGGGGCGGGTTCGCGTTTGGATTAGGCGTCTGCGGCCCCGAAGGCGCGTCGCTGACCGCGCCGTAAAGGGATTGCGCGCCCGCCACATCGTCCTCGCTGAGGAAGCGATGCGGCCCGCGATAACTGGGATACATCAGCGAATTGGGATCGGCGCTGTGATCCAGTCCCAGGTTATGACCAATCTCGTGTGCCGCGACCGTGAGCAGGTCCACGTTTTGGGTCTCGCTATCCACCCAGCGTTCGGCATCGTCGAAATGCAAAAATACCTGGCGCGCATCGTATGGGTTTGGATACGATGCATGGGCAAGCACATCACCCGCGCCATCGAAGGGCTCTCCGTCGCCGTGCTCTGCATTGGCCCAGCCGATCAAAATATCCGCGCTGGTCGAAGTGTCGACCTCGCTGAAGGTTAACGGGGTCTGCGTGGCCCACAGCGCAAACGCCGCACGGACGAGTTCGCGTTCAGTATCGCCCGCCAGCTTGTCGGTGCTGTTTAAGAAAAAATAAGTCAGGTCGGTCTTGTCCCATGTCGATACGGTACGATACTCGGCCACCGCGCTCGAGTTCGACGCGGCATCTGGCAGGTTGTCGTAACGATAAATTTGCTCGGCGTTTGAACTGCCGGGCAGACTCAACGAGCACGCCAAACTGAGCAAAATGAACATGGAAAGCGTTACATTTAATTTTTTCATGGGGTCCCAATATTTACTTCATCATATCCTTCAGCCGCACGCATAACTCGCGCATCACGGCCAGGCTCACTTCCGGCCTTTCACGCAAGAGGCCCTCAAAACTTCTACGGTCGAGACACAGGAATTGCATATCCGTTTCTGCGATGAGGGTGGCGCTGCGCGAATCACCGCTAACCAATGACATTTCTCCAACCACATCACCCACGCCGCGGCGGGCTAATTCTTTTTCGACCCCGTCCGATTCGCTGATCACGCGTACTTCGTCGCGCACGATGACAAACATTTTATCACCCGGGTCGCCTTGCTCAAAGACGACTTCGCCGGCCGCCACGCGGTCTTCGCTGGAATGTTGTAAATTTGCAGGGCCATCTTTTTCCAACCGCCTGAAATCTAAAGACTCCGCGCACAGGCGGAGCCTTTAGATTCTATAATCGAACAATTATTTATTACGGGGCTGGCGGCGCGCCCGGGTAAATTTGCACAGCGTCCACCGAGACCTCTTTGTTGAGCAGATGTACCAGTTGGACAGTGTGTGTTCCGACCGTGAAGGCGGGACTCGTCCATGTTGCAAGAATTGTGGTGGTGTTATAGTGAGCGAGCGAGGCCACCAGAACCCCGTCTACATAGACTTCCAATCGTCCGTAGCTGGTATTTTTTTGATAGGAGAGGGTGAAGCCGCCTCCGTTGAATGCAAACGTTGACGAGTTGCCGATCACATTGGAAACATGTAACTTGCCACCATAACATGTTGCGCACGAGCTGAGGCTCCAGGTCCCAATGTACACGATGTTGGGATTCGAGTCATCGTAGATACCTGCGCTGAGAATTCCCGTCACAATCGGCGTTGATGTTAACGTGGCGGTAGCGGGCGGATTCACAGTCGGAGTGAATGTGGCCGGACCCGATGTGGTTGTCGGAGTGTTGCCTGGTCCGCTGGTGGGTGTAGCGGTTTTGGTGGGCGCAAGTGTAGATGTCTTCGTCGGAACAGCAGTGGAAGTATTGGTCGCTACCACTGTGGAGGTCGAGGCGGGAGTTGATGTTGTGGTCGTACCGCCAAAGTCCCAGGCGCCGATATCCAGGGGGGCCGATCGCGACCCGCTGAAGTCGGTTTGTAAGCTGTAAGCGCTGTCGGCAGAATTTGCCGCAGGGAGTTTGAACCCGGTCGGAGATGTACCGCCAGCCAGCGAGACTGCTTTGTTGGCGACCATGGTGATTCCGGTCGGATTATCCAGTTTTGGGGCAGTGGTGGTGACGTTGTTCGCGATCAACACGTTCTTTTGCGCGGCGACATACAAGATGCGCACACCAGCCTGCTTTGTTTGATAGAAGGTATTGAAGGCAATCACTGAATCCCTCAACCCGCCGCCGGTCACACCGTCCTCGGCGCCATTGTAAGAAAACCCATACTTGCAACCCGAGACGATATTGTTGATCACCGTTTCGTTGTAGGCATGCGCGCCCCAACCGGTAAAGAACTCCTCGCCGATGGCTATTCCGTTCATGGGCAGGCCGGTGCGGTCGAACTCCGGATCGCCGGTGCAATACACAAAGTTCTTCTCCACCAGCAGATTATCGGAATTTGCATAGATGCCGATGCTGTAGTTGTCGTACACGGTGTTACCGCGCACGGTAATATAGGAACCTCTCAGCCCAAAGCCTTCGCCGTAATTGTTGAAGACTGTGTTGTTCTCCAGCAGGATATTGTTTGATATTTTGACTTTGATTCCAGAAGGCCAGCCGCTGGTCAATGTCTTTGATTGGTTCATCATCGCCGTGTGATACACGGTCGAATTTTTCAGAGTCACGTTATACGTGTTGTAGATGTAGATGCCATGATCCGGGCAATCGTGCGCGGTGATGCCGTCAAGAATCAGATCGTGACCAAGCGCACGCACGCACACGCCGGAGGAGGCGCTGGCTTCCACACCTTGAATGGTCACGAAGCTACCCTTGATTTCGAAACCATTCGTGTACACACCGCCGATCAACGTGACATTACTTTTTGTCAATGATACGAGGGATGTAAACGTGCCCAACATGCGCAACGTGTCTCCGCTGACTGCATTTGACTGGGCGGTTAAGAACGAGCATGGTGAAGTGGATGTACAGGCAGTACCCGATCCGCTGGGGGACACATATAATTGATTCGCAGATGCGACCTGTGCGGATTGCGCTTGCACGTTCTGCGTGCTTGCGGGGATCATGAGTGATAGCACAAGCAGTAAGACGACGAAAGAAAGAACAGTTTTGTTTTTCATAATGCCAGCATGATAATGAGGCTGGTCGAACGCAAGACATGACTGTAGTCCCCCTTTGCAGAACTGCAAGCGATTTATCGACGCTTATGCAAGTTACGGAACAAAAAATAAAACTCCGCATAGGCGGAGTTAATAATGCATTAAGATTACAAATCAATTACGTGTAAATGTTGGCTGTGTTCGATTATCAAAAATTAATTTCTTAATCCCCGTTGATTGCGAACCTACTTCGGATTGTTCATTGGATAAGCAGAGATTCAGCATGGACACTTAGCGTGTTTACGCGTTCTCGCTTGCAGGAGGACTAGTTCATTGGAATGTATCGGTTGTTGCAGTCTCACTTAATTTTGTCTATTTCATCATGTCTTTTAATCGTTTGCATAGTTCACGCATCACCGCCAGGCTGACTTCTGGTCTCTCGCGTAACAGACCCTCGAAACTTCGGCGGTCGAGGCACAGGAATTGCATGTCTGTGTCAGCGATCAACGTGGCGCTGCGCGGCTCGCCGCTGATGAGTGACATTTCTCCAACGACATCACCCACACCGCGCCGCGCGACTTCTTTTTCAACGCCGTCTGATTCGCTGATGATGCGCACTTCGCCGCGCACGATGACAAACATTTTGTCGCCCGGGTCGCCTTGCTCGAAGACGACTTCGCCGGCGGCCACACGGTCTTCGCTGGAGATGGCGGCCACACGTTGTAAGTCGCTGGGCGAGAGGTCGGCCAGCAAGGGCACATGACGTAAGAGCAGTACACGCTCCATGACGGGCAGGCTGGCGATATGGTGCATGGCTTCTCCTTGGGGGAAGAGTTCGCGAATGAGAGAGTTGTCAGTCGTTTTGATGCATTCTTCGAGGGCGGCGTATGCCTCGGGCAGTTCGTGCGCGGCGAATGCGGCGCAGGCTTGCAACCACGTGTCGCGGCTGGTGAGCAGTTTGGTCACACTGCGCGCGATGCGGGCCGTGTCTATTTCTGTTGGTTCGGCAAATTCCCAGATGCTTAATAGCGGGCGCACGACGGGCGCTTCAGGAATCGACTCCAACATTTCGAGCGCGTTGGCGCGCTGGTTGCCGTCGCGGCTGTGCAGGTTATCCAAAATGACGCGGAATGAATCGCGATGTCCCGTCAGCGCGATGGCACGCAGAGCCTGCAAAGCCTCAGATTGGGCGCGGGCTTGCAGGGAGTTGTGGAGCAGGGCCAGCCGCTCGGTTTGGGCGGGAATCAAACGCGCGAATTCATGATACTTGAGCGCATTGGCGATTTGTTGTTGCGCGAATTTTTTTAATTTTTCTTTAAGATGACCGACCGACATGTTCTCGAAAGCGAGTAACGCGCCATTGGATCTGAATTCGTCCTCGAGCGCATTCAGCGCCGCCGATTCGGCCCGCGCCCCAAATTGGCCCAGCGCCCAGGCCGCGGCGTCGCTGACGGCTTCATCCTCGTCGGCGAGGGCGAAGACCAGCACGGGGATGGCCCCGCGTCCGCTGGAGGCCAGGGCTTGCGCGGCGGCGCGGCGTGAGGAGGAGGATGCAGAGCGGTTGTTTAATTCTGTTGAAATAAATTTGAAGGCTTCGGCGTCGCCCCATTCGGCCATGGCATTGAGGGCGGCGATGCGAATGTCTACATCTAGTGAGGCGGCGAGGTGACGCAAAGTTGATTCGGCGAGGCTGTGTTTTCCGGCGCGGTGTAGCAGGCCGAGGGCGGCCTCCACTTGGACGAGCGGGTCGCTGTTTTGCAGAAGGGGTTCAAGCAGGCCGCCGAGGTTGGGCGGGGGCGCGTTGTGTGTTCTCAGCGTGCGCACGGCCTGGGCGCGCACACCCGCTTCGGGCGCGGCGAGCAGCGGGACGATTTGTGGCACAGCCTCGGGGGTGGCGACGAGTCCTCTGAGGGCGGCGATTCGTATTTGTGAGTCTGAGTCGTGTAGGGCAGGAATTAATAAGCGCGCGGCGCCAGGGGTTTCGGCGAGGATTTCTGCGGCCAATTTGCGCAGGCTAACGTCTCTACTTTTAAGATTCTCGGTTAGCAGGCGCATGGCAACGGCGTCTATGGGTGCGCCGCGCGGACGTGAAAAAATGTCGGGGCGGCCTTCGCGTAATGTGTCGGCCAGTGCGCCGCCGTAAGCGCGCGCGGCTTTGTATATAACGTAAGTGGTGACGGCGGCGGTGACGAGCCCAACGCTGTAAAGTTGTTGCGCGCTGAAGGCTTGTGCGCCAACCAGTAAAATGCCGCCGGCGAGGAAGACGCCGGCCTGCTCGGGCACGCCGTTGAGGAAGGCGTTGACCTGGTCCCGTTTTTCGGCGGGGACTGCGCTGAACATGCTTTGCCAGGCGGCGTCGCAGATGCCGGTTAGCCATAACATTTGTGCGAAGCGGAAGATGGACAAGATGGCAAAGGTTTCGTTGACGATGAGCGTGCCGAAGCCGAGCAGATATAGCACGGGAAAAACGAGCAACATGTTCATGATGCCCCAGCGCGCAAAGAGACGGTTGGCGAGGAGCAGGGAGGTGAGGAAGGTGGCGGCGGTCATGATGCCGTTGAAGTAGCCAATGAAGCGCGCCAGTTCGTTTTCACTTGGGTATGTATTCGCGGCAGTGCGCGAGAAGGGCAGAGCCACCGAAAAATATAAAACCGAGAATAAAATCGAAGCGAGTGAGATCCATAACATGAGCGGGGAGCGGCGCACATATTCCCAGCCCTTTTGCATTTCTTTCACGAAGGATGGGCCGCGGCGATTCTTGCGATACTTGCGGCGTGCTGGTTCAGGCGGGAGCTGACTCTTTAGCAGGGCTTGCGAAAAGAGAAAGACCATTAGCATGGAGCCGCCCCAGACGAGGAGCAGGTTGTGCGCGCCGATGGATTCAACCAGCGCGCCCACGCCCAGTCCGCCGAGGACTTGGCCGAGGATGCGCGCGGCGCTGAAGATGGGGAAGAGCCGTTTGGCCTGACGCGAGTCGCAGGCGGCGCCGGCGCTGTTCCAGGCGATCATGCTGACGATGGTGTTGATTGATTCTTTGGCCAGCCACATGAGCGGGAAGAGAATCTGGTGCTCGCTGAATAAAACTCCCCAGGCCACGAAGATAAACCCGGCAGTGAGCAGGGGCACGATGATGTACATGCGCTCGCGCGGTACGCGGCCCAGCAGACCTGTGATGGTTAATGTGGTGACGAGGGAGAGGAGGCCCAGTCCCATGTAGAGGTAGGGGAGCTGGGCTGTGCCGTAGCGCGAGAAATACAGTGCTTCGATGCCCGTGCCGCCGAAGCTGTAGCCAAAGGCTCCGAAGAGCATGATGCCAATCAGCAGGCTGGCGGTGCGTTTTTCTGAAACGCGGATGTTGAGCAGGGCGAGGAGTTGGGCTGGCATGTATGGTTCGGGGCAAATTATTTTGGCTGGGCAGACAGCAGGGAATGCACTCTTTCGAACCACTTTTTGTAAGGATTTTCGGCGTTGAACTGTTTCTTCATCATGAAGCGCGAGATGAAAAGTGGAGCGGGTTTGAGTAATTTTATTCTGGCTTCCACGCGCGTGGCGTTTTTAGCGAGGCTGGTGAACAACATGGATTCACGGAATTGCATTTTGCCGTCTGTGCTATCCACGGTGGTGTATTCAAATGGACGCCAGTCCATGATGGTTTCAACCGATGAGCCGCGGCCATGCGCGCAATGGTTGGACGAGCCGATGCCTGTGCGTCCTTGTGTGCGCGAGACGACGTTCCATTGTCCCATTTCGCCCATGGCTTCGTTGCGTTTGGCGATGTCCATCATCCAATCCCAGACGATGGGCAGGGGATGATCGAATTCGTAGCGGGTGACCACGTCGGATTCTTCGGCGGAGAGGAGTACGCGCTGGGCGGCGACAAAAGCCTGATAGCGGGGGAGCAGGTCAAAGGTCCGCGTTTGAACCGTGCCGAGGTGCTCGTACGTTTCCTCTTGTTGGTGCAGTCCGGGCAGTTGCAGGTTGATGTATTGGAGGGCCGTCTCGGTGAACAGGGCGTAGGCCTTCCAACCCGTGTTTTCAGAAATGTGATTTTTGGTGAGGCGATGAACGAGGTTGACATCGGAGCCAAGCAGTTCGCGAATGCCGGAAATGTTTTGCAACATGTAGTCCCCATAGTGGACAAAAAACTTCAGCTCGAGCGCGGGCATGCCCTGACAGGCCTTGCACGTGCAGGTGGTGGAGCGCTTGGACGATTCGCGGCGGCGGCGAAAGGCGAAATAAGTGTCTTCGATTAATTCTAAAAGCGATTCGGGCCGCGCCAGATTTTCCTCGTCTATGTTGGCAAAGATGGCATCGCCTTCGAGTTTTGAAATGGTCATCATCTTTTTGAAATTATCAACGATAATCTCAAGCAGGTCGGTGAGAATCTCCTGCGCGTGCTCCAGTTCCACGCTGGCAAGATAGCTGGTGTAGCCGCTGATATCTGTGATTACAAGGTAGCCATGTTTTGTGTCAGCCATATATCCATCCAGGCCCCTTATATAAAAGTATCGCTGGCCGGTGTTCGGCCAGGCGATACTTTTTTAAAACCTTTACTGAACGGTGGGTTGCGTCCATGTTTTTTCGTGACGCGTGTACGGGCTTAGCGATATTGCTCCAGCCACCATTCCATCGAGGGGATGCCCGTTTGGCGGACTTGCTGGAGGGTTGCATCTGTGTCATATGGAACCCGGCGCAGGTGGGCCGTCACGTTTTCATTGTCCACGCTAAGGATGGCATACTCAGCCCAAGGGAGCAAACGCGGCACGATGCCCGGCCTAAATGAATAGTGAAAGGCATTGCCGATCGAGCCGGCATTGATAATTACTTTATCGCCATGCCGCCGAAACATTTGGATGTGCGTGTGGCCGCCCGCCCATACGGCGGACTGTTGGCCGTTGAAAAATGTATCTATGTTTTCTTCGGGAGTGGTCGAAAGAATTTGGTCAATATAAGAAAGGGGTGAGCCGTGGTAGCACAAAAGCGAAATTTTTTCACTAAGCGCCAAAGTGTAGGTGTCTTTGAAACTACGCAGAAAATCAAAGTGCGCAGGCCGCAATTGGTCGACGCACCAATTGATGGACCCGTGCAGGTTGGCCGCCACTTGCAGGGCCGTGGAGCGCGCAGGCTCAAGCACGGCGGCATCGTGGTTGCCCATAATGAGGGCGGCACAGTCCAAGTCGCGCAGTGCGTCGAGAGTCTCTACGGGTTTTGGCCCGATGGTGGCCGCATCGCCGAGGAAAACAATTTTGTCAGCGCCCTGGGCTGGCAGGTCTGCCAGTACGGCTTGCAATGCAGTGAAATTGCCATGAGTATCAGAAATAAGAGCGACTCGCATAATATCCTTTAAAGAATGTCTACCCATTCTACTCTATTGACCTGTGCTTTCATAAGGTGTTGTGAAGTCGCAATAAAGAGCCGGGGACGCCGAACGGCGCCCGCTTAGTTTAACTACTTTTCAACAGCCAGTATTTTTTAAGCGGCCTTCCATATTGTTCAACAACTCGATTATGGATGTGCGGGTTGAGATAATGGTTTTCCAGCGTGGAGAGCGGCAAGAAGCGCAGACTTAATCACTCACCTTACGCAGATTCCTGTTTTGCGAGGGCGTACTCGCCCGAAGCAATCTCCGTGATCGCACAGGAGATTGCTTCGTCCCGACAAGAGCATTCGGGATGATATCGGGAAATACCCTTCTCGCAAAAACACCTGGACGGCAGAAAAGATTTAGCGCGTAAGGTGAGTTAATCAACAAGGGCGACCTGTTGGCTGGGTCGCCCTTGTTTTTCGTGTGTAACGCCTATTGCGTGATAATGATATTGTCGAAGTTCACCTTGCCGCTGGCGTCCACGAGTTTGATGGTGTGTGTACCTGCTGTCAGCGTCAGTGTATACGTATTCCAGACGGCGGTTAGCAAGCCGCTACTCTGAATTAGTGATGTGACCTTCACATTGTCCACGTATACATCCAACGTGCCATAACCACTGCGCGTGAAGTAGCGCAGGGTGAATCCGCTCGCGCCCGTCACCAGCAAAGATGCGCTATTCGAGACAATGTTTGAAGTATGCACCGTGCCGGCAGAGGCGCCGGAAAACGTGGCGTTGGACCACGTGCCGCTTAAGGCCCAATTTGAATTTGTGTTTTCATAAGTCCCTGGGCCAACTGGCACGGGCGGCGGCGGCGCGGCGATGACTTGCAACGCGTCCACGTTGACCTTGCCGCTGTAGCGCCTGAATTCGATCTTGTGCACACCATCGGGGTAGACGGCGCTCAACCAGTTTTTTTGATAACCAGCAGTGAGACTGTACTGGTTTATTTGCGCAACTTTGACATTGTCGATATAAACATCGAGCTTGCCCATCGTGGAGTTTTTAGTGAAGAACAATTTTGCTTGCACGCCGCTGAAGTAGACGGTGGCGGATGCGCCGACCGTGCTGGATGTTTTGTACGCGCCGCTATACGCGCTGGCCGCTGTGGCGTTTGTCCACGTGCCGGTAAAAGCCCAGGCGGCGTGGGTGTCGTTGTAGGTGCCAGCCGTTACCGGCGGAGGTGGAGGCGCGGTTGTGGTGAATGACCAGAAGGCGGTGCTTGAGCCGTTTGCGTACGTAGTCCCAAAACCGTTAACCGAGCGAGCGTGCCAGTAATAGGTTGTGCTGTTGGCCAATCCGCTTAACGCGACGCTGGTTGCTGTGCCATTGTTGACCCACGCCGAGCAGGCGTTGTCATTGCTCGTGTCGAAGCAATACTCATACGAAGCGGCGCCGCTACTCGCACCCCACGAAAGATTTGGATTCAGCGACTGGTTTGTTGCGCCATTAGAAGGCGCAGACTTGTTGAAGATGCCCGGCTGATTGCCCGGTGACGTAATGGTTACAACAAACACAGTGGCGGTTTGAGAGTCGATATGTACAGAGATGCCATTGGGGACACCGTTGGTCATACCAGTAAAGGTCTCACCGACCGTCCACATTGCGCCAGCGTCGCCGGTGTTGCCGTTCAGGTCAGTATCCACCACGTGCGCGGGTTCAGCGCGCGAAGTTAATACTTCATGGATGATCACCGCCTCGCCCGGGAGTTTCACGTCATAGCCAACCTTGCGGCGCACTTCGACTACATAGAAATGTGAACTCGAGCCGCCGATGGGGATTTGCGCCATCAGATAGTTTGCAGTCACTGGCAGGGCAGATTGCTCCAGCGTGATCGTTGCCACACCGCCCGTGGCGCTGAATTTCTTTGCGCCCGAGATCCAGCCCAGAAAATCTTTGTGGTACATGTTGGTGTGCTGGCCGAGACAACCATAAGTGGCATGTGTCGAATTTGCGCAGTCCCATGTGTAACTCATCACGTCCCAATAGTTCACATAAGGAGAACCGCCATTTTCATCGTTGCTCTGCTCTGAAGCGGAGTGCGGCAGGCCGAAGCCGTGTCCCATTTCGTGCGACATGACGGTGATATCTTCATAGCCCCATGGCGGTTCCCAGGTCATGCTCCAGGCTTTACTAACACCGTCGAGGGTCAAATACCAACTACCGCCCCAGGCGTAGCCATCCAACTGATCATTGAACATAAGGTTGATGCCCTGAACGTTGGCAAAGTTAACACTTGCATCAGCAACGTTCGTGCAGTCTTGTGCCGCGAGGCCATGCTGTAGAGCATTGCCGACAATGTAATGAGACCGCGGATAGGGAAGCGTAAACCACCCAACGGCCGTGCTTCCTGAGACATTCGCGATGTTATAGGACTGTTCGCGCCAGTAATGATCAAGCCCCGGATAATTTATGCTGAACATCCCTTGAAAATAGGCTAGATTTTTCGGTTCAGCGCTGACGTCACTAAACTTGCACATGATTGAAACCCACGGATACGCCCCGCTGACTGCAGCCATCTCAGGCACATGCGCCTCAGGCTCCGCGCCCGAGGCGGGTGAGGCCGTTAACGAAGTGACTCTAAAGAGCGGCAGTGCGTCCTCTGCGGCGGGAGCCAGGTCAAGTGTCCCGCGCACAGTGACAGTTCGCTTGTTAAGCACATGAGCGCCGCCCTGCGCCTGCAACGACTGCTCGCTGACATCCAAAGCCAGAGTCTCTCCCTCTGCAGTATTCAGGAAATATTTTGTCTGCGGTGTAGCGCCGGTGTTGCTGTTGCCCCACACAACACTGAAAACGCCCTCGCGCAAATCCGGACCGGCAGGCAAAGCCGCCGCGCCACGCGCGGGCAGTGCCGCATTTAATAATAACGCAATCAATAATAACCAGTACAATGATTTTGGTTTCATGGTTTTTTCTCCTCAGTAATCTAAAAGATTAGGGGATTATAGATGCGCGCAAAAAAACAATGACCGGATTTTAGCGCATGACCATTGCAGTTTTGCAATCAGCAGTTTCAATTTTGGGTGGATGTGACCATTGGGGGAGCGGACACAATCTATCAAGAATCAACGAAGGCGACCCGAACAGGGTCGCCTTCGTTATTAGTTTGCAGATTTTCAGCTACGGCGCGATGACGATGTTATCGAAGTTGACCTTGCCCTTGCTATCCACCAATTGAATCACGTGGACGCCGGGAGTCAGCGTGAGCACGTAGGTTTTCCAGGTGGTGCCGGTCGTGGACTTGGTCTGGTTTAACGTGGTTACCTTCACTCCGTCCACGTAGACGGTCAGCGTACCGAGGCCGCTCTTGATGTAGTAACGCAAGGTTAAGGCTGAACCATTGAAGACTAAAGCCGCGCTACTGCCCACGATGCTAGATGTATGAACGCATGCGCTTGAGACCTTGCTCTTGTAAGTGAACGGCATCATATCCTTTACGGCGCAACTCCTTCACCACACGCCGCGAGATGCCCATATCGGCAAGGAACTTCATGCAGTCATTTCCAAAACCTGCACGGTTTCATCTGCCAGCCATGCGGCATATTGCAGGGATTGGCGGATGTCTTCCTCTTCAAGATCAGTATATTCCCCGATGATTTCAGCCGTGGTCATACCGTTGGAAATGAGATTTAAAATTAATGAAACCGTAATTCTCATGCCGCGAATACAGGCACGCCCACCCATCATGTTGATATCGAAGGTAATTCGGTTAAATTGGGTCATGATTTTTCTTCTTGCGGCTCAATTATACCTCTCGCTTTCGCTCGCCAATTACTGAATCACTGAAAACAGGTCTAATCACCTGACACTTTCGAATCA
>VFKQ01000051.1 GCA_009885445.1 Anaerolineaceae bacterium
CACCCTCGATGGCGTCGAGCGCACGTTGACCTCCATGAACGTTCTGGTCTGCGACGAAAAAGGTTCGCTGTCCCTCGCCGGCGTAATGGGCGGCGCGGAGTCTGAAGTCACTGCGGCCACAAAAAACGTTTTGCTCGAAGGCGCGGCGTGGAACTTCATCAACATACGCCGCACGGCCAAACAACACAACCTGCCCTCCGAAGCCTCGTTCAGATTCTCGCGCGGCGTGCATCCTGCGCTGGCCGATAAAGGCGTCAGCCTCGGTTTGAAACTCATGGCCGAATGGAGCGGCGGAAAAATCGCGCCCGGCCTCGTCGATAATTATCCGCTCCCGCCAAAAGACTCAACTGTCGAAGTGACTCCGCGCGACGTGAAACGTTTGCTCGGCATCGAACTCAGCGCGCAACAAATCATCGAACTGCTCGAGCGCGTCGAATTCAAATGCGAACTTGTAAATGCGAGTACACAAGTAGACACGTACACAAGTACACACGCAACGCGCGACGCGCAACCCGCATCGCCTAACGCGCAACTCGCAACCATCATCGTCACTGCCCCTCCTCATCGCCTCGACATCGGCGAAGGAGTCGTCGGCCTCGCGGATGTGCTCGAAGAAGTGGCGCGCCTGTATGGTTTTGAAAATATTCCCAGCACCAACATGGCCGACGCGCTCCCGCCGCAAATCGGCAACCCGCTCCACGAGTGGGAGGAGAGTCTGCGTGATTTGCTCACCAGCCTCGGCCTCAGCGAAGTTGTCACCTATCGCATGACCGCGCCCGAAAAAGAAGCGCGCCTCACAACGTTTAATGATTACGTCATCATCGCCAATCCCATCGCGCCCGAGCGCCGTGTGTTGCGCCGCAGTCTGCTCGCGTCCGTGCTCGAAGCCGCAGAAAAAAATTCGCGTGCAGAGTCGCTCGCGCTGTTTGAAATCGGCGCAGTATTCGTGCCGCACAAAAACGATTTACCCGACGAGCCGCGCAAACTGGCCATGGTCATGACCGGACGCCGCGAATCGTCCGCGTGGGACGTAAAGGATTCGCCCTCTTTGGATTTCTACGACCTCAAGGGACGCATCGAACTCCTTTTGAGCGGGCTCCAATTAACAAATATTTCCTACGCCCCAACCGACTCAGCGTCACACCTGCACCCGGGCAAAGCCGCCGAAATTAAAATTGGCGACCAAGTCATCGGTGTGTTCGGCGAGATTCATCCGCTGGTGAAGGAACGCTACACCTTCAGCGACTCGCCCGTCCTCGCCGCCGAGTTTGACCTGACCGCGCTCACCTCTGCTCAAAGCGGGTTCGCGCTGACGCCCGTGCCCGAGTTCCCGCCCGTGTACGAAGACATCGCCATCATCGTGGACGAGTCGGTGGCGGCGATGCGCGTCGAAGGCCTCATCCGCCAAACGGGCGGCAAGAGCGTGACCCACGTCCGCTTGTTTGATCTTTATCGCGGCGAGCAAGTTGGCGCAGGGAAGAAGTCATTGGCTTATAATCTCACCTATCAAGCCGCCGACAAAACATTGACGGATGCCGAGGCCGCCGCGATTCGCAACAAAATTGTGAAGCGCCTGCAACAAGAGTTAGGCGCAGTGTTGCGCGGGTAATTTTTTTTCTGGAGGTAAACAGAAATGGATTCAAAAAAGATTGGCATCATCGTTGCGGTGGCAACGGCCTTGTTATGCGGCTGCCCAGGCCTGCTGATCTGTGGCACTGGGGCGCTGTCTATGTTTGGGTCACAAATGCCCGAGGTATTGGCGCAGACTGGCGCGAGCGCAAGCGACGCGATGACAGGCGGGGTCATGTTTGTGGTCGTGGGCGGACTGCTGATGGCCATCCCGCTGGTGGCGGGGATTATCGCCTGGCGGCTCAAACCCGCGTCGGCGGAAGATATGAACATGCAACCGCCATCGGTCGAAATGTAAAAAAAAGAGCGGCGACCTGCTGAACAGGCCGCCGCTCTTTTTTTGTGTTGCAAAATTTTTATTGCACCTTGATGGTGACCTTCAAACTACAAAATCTGGTGGCGCCTGCCCTCATGCTCCATGTGGCGCTGTATGTGCCTGGCGAAGAGGGCGCCTGCATGGACACGGACAAAGTGATGCTTGCGTTCACGGCCACATTGGCCGTCAGATCATAGAGGGCTTGCGTGTGCATGGACGCGCCGTTGATATAAAGGTAATCAACCGAATTTTCGTCCCACTGGGTATCGCCGATATTCTTCACTTTCCACTGCGCAGTAAAGGGGGCATTGGGCGAAAAGATGGTGTTGTTGGCTGGCGTCACGCTCACCACCGAACACTTATAGTTCGCCGTTGTCCCGCCACCGCCACCACCGCCGCCACCGGTTGTGGTGGCGGTAGCGGCCTTCTTTGTGGAAGAGGTTGCGATTTTCACCGGCGTGAAGGTGGCTGGGAGCCTAAAGATAATCGTGTTGGTTGGCAAGGGCGTGACGGTGGGTGTGTTGCTGGCCGTGGGCGTGATCGTGGCTGTGGACGTGGATGTCGGCGCAAAGACCGCCGTCTGCGTGGCGGCCGCGCCATATGTGGCCGCCACAAAAGTATCTATCGCGCCCGGTCCGTTTGTTGGAAACGTGACCGGCTGGGGCAGGAGTGGCGCGCAGGCAAGCGTGAGGGCCACAATTGCCAGTATATAAACGACGCGCTTATTGCGATTCATGCTCGACTCCTTTTTGCCGGATAAAGTTAGGGCGTCATGCCCGGGCGAATGACTTCAACTTGAATCCACGGGGTGCAAAATTTTACGCCGTCGCCGACGACAGCCATTTGCACGGTGAACCAGATCGGGTCGCGGCCATCGAAGGCAGTCGGCGCGTGCAGTTCAATGGCCAAAGTCACGTATTCATTTTTGGCAACCGTCGTGCCTACACTGACGCTGAACGGAATCGGCGAAGTGGAGAGCGACTTGTTCGCGGCCTCGTCGCTATTCACAGTTTCACTTAAGACAATCCAGGCCCAGGTGGGTTGCCAGGTTTTCGTGCCGGTGTTTTTGAGAGTCCACTTCACGTCCAGCGAGTCGCCGGTTTTGAGAATCGTCTCGGGTGAGCTGTCGTGCGGAATTTGATCCCAGACCACGCAGTCATAACGCGGATCGGTGGACGTGCCTCCGCCCCCGCCTCCACCACCCCCGCCTCCACCGCCGCCGCCACTGGGCACCACCACGAAGGGCGTTAGCGTCGGGAAGGGCGTGAGAGTCGGGAAGGGCGTGGCCGAGGGCTGAGTGACCGCTTGCACGGTCGCCGTAAATTGTGGCTGGGCCGCCGCAGTGAGGGCGTCACCCGCCGCAACGGTCAGCGCGACCGATTCGCGAATCTGCTGGGCCACCTCTTCGGCGCTTTGCGTCGGCTGAGGGGACGGGGTGCAGGCGCCCAACACGAGCGCCAGAGCCGTCAGTGTGTAGAAGGTCAGTTTGGTTTTCATAAGTCTCCTTGTGTTTGAACGTCTCAGGAAAATTGGAGTGCAGACTTTAGTCTGCCCGGTTGAGCGGGCAGACCCTAAAGGGTGCTTCGCAAAGCCTGCACTCCATGTTTTTGACGGGCTTATTTTTCGTTTGCGGGCGCGGACTCGGCAGTGCCGATGCCCAGCGGAATCCATTTCTTGTCGTCTTTCAAACGGTGTTGCAAACCATGCCGATCGTGGATTTCGTCGAAGCCCTCGGGCTTGATAAACATTTGCTCACCATCCAACAAGCCTGAGATGCCGCTCTGGCCCGGCTCCATGCGCTTCTCGCCTTTGAACTTGGCCGCGTCGCTGGGCATGTAATCGGTGGGTTCTTCGTAGGTGGTAACGTAGCCTTCGTAATTGCGCAAAATCACTTTGTGATCAGACATGCTCAGCAAGTAATTCGGCGTGACGGGAATCTTGCCGCCGCCGCCGGGCGCGTCCACGATATATTGTGGCACCGCGTAACCGGAGGTGTGTCCGCGCAGGCCTTCCATGATCTCAATGCCTTTTGCCACGGGCGTACGGAAGTGTCCCGCGCCCTCGACCAGGTCACACTGATATAAATAGTAGGGTCGCACGCGGATGCGCACCAGGTCCTGCACAAGTTGGCGCTGGATATGCACGTTGTCGTTGATGCCGGCCAGCAACACGGACTGGTTGCCCAGCGGAATACCCACACGTAACATACGATCACAGGCCTGTTCGAGTTCCGCGGTAATTTCGTTCGAATGGTTCACGTGGATGTTCAACCACAGCGGATGGAATTTTGCCAGCGTGTCGCACAGTTCCTGCGTGATGCGCATCGGCATGAAGACCGGCACACGCGAGCCAATGCGGATAATCTCAATGTGCGGAATCTCGCGCAAGCGCCCGAGCAGTTCCTCGAGAATCTTCGGTGCGAGAACGAGCGGGTCACCGCCCGAAAGTAACACGTCGCGCACTTGCGGTGTGCGCTTGAGATATTCGATCTGTAATTCAAAATCCTTGCGGTTAAAAGTCTGGGTGGGGTCGCCGACGATGCGCGAGCGTGTGCAATAACGACAGTACGACGCGCATTGAGTCGTTACCAGCATGAGCACCCTGTCAGGATACCGGTGAA
>VFKQ01000230.1 GCA_009885445.1 Anaerolineaceae bacterium
GCCGATGCCGGTGTCGCGCACGGTGAAGGTGAGGATGATGCTTGACTCGGATTGTGTTGTATTGCGCGCGCGAGAGCCTTGTTCGCTGGATACAGTGAGTACCACCTCGCCGCTCTCGGTGAACTTTACGGCATTACTGAGCAGGTTAAGCAGAATCTGGCGCAGACGGGTTTCGTCGCCGAGGATGGCCACGGGCATGTCGCCTTCAAAAACGTAGGCGGTGTCTATGCCTTTTTCGATGGCGCGCAGGGTGATTAAGTCCAGCGCGGATTCAACGCACTCACGCAGATCGAAGGGTTGTGATTCGATGTCCATGCGGCCGGCTTCAATTTTGCTGAAGTCGAGGATGTCGTTGATGATGGTCAGCAGTGACTCGCCTGAGTCGCGTATTGTTTCGGCGTAGTCGCGCTGTTCGTCGTTGAGCATCGTATCCATAAGCAGGCCGCTCATGCCAATGACAGCATTCATCGGGGTGCGAATCTCGTGGCTCATGGTGGCCAGGAATGCGCTCTTGGCTTCATTGGCTTGTTCGGCGGAGGCGCGCGCGTCTTGTGCTTCTTCAAATAGGCGGATGTTTTGGATGGCCGTGCCCATATTCGATGCAATGGTTTCGAGCAGGCGCACCAGAGGGGCGGGATAGGCGTTTTCGGTCTCATAGTTTTGGACTGTGATGCCGCCGATTAGCTCACGCCCGGCCAGCACCGGCACCATCACCAGTGACTTGGGAATTTCGTTGCCCACGGTGAGGTTGGATCCAAATTTGGACCAGTTGGCCTCCACGTTTTCGTTGAGCACCAGCGAGCGTCCCATTTTTGCCATGCGCTGGCTGAATGGGTTGAGTGAAGCGAGTGGTGGATGAATACGCTGGCCGCGCATATAGGCATAAGGGACTTGCAGAGTGTTGGTATTGGCATTGTATAAACCGATGCCAATGTTGCCCACATCCAGCGACTCGCGCAATTTCTCGCCCACTTGTTCGAGCATGCTTTGCAGGTCAAGTTGTTCGCTGAGAATTTGTCCTACGCTGTTGATGATGGATAACTCAGCCGCGCGCTGGTTGGTTTCGTGGAACAGGCGCGCATTTTCAATTGCAATAGAGGCTTGCCGTCCGAGGCCCACCAGAAAATCCAGGTCCACTTGCGAGAAGGTGCCCTCACTGCGGTCTTTGTAGACGGATAGTGCGCCAATTGTGCAATTGTTGGCAATTAACGGCGCGACCATCATGGTTTCAGGGCTGGCTTCCCTGCTCGGCGTTCCTTTAATGTGTGTTACGCGCGGGTCGGCTTCCACATTTTCTACAACCTCGGCAATGCCGGTTTGGGCAATGCTACCCGTAATGCCCTCGCCCAGTGTGCGCATATCAGCGCGGTTTTCATCGGCGTATTTTCCCAGCGCAATTGCCGCGCGCATAGATTTACCGTCTGGCTCCAGCAGGCGCAGAATGGTATCGCGCGCGTTAAACAAACTATGCACGTTGCGCGCCACGCTTTGTACCACTGCGCCAAGGTCAAGTGTGGCCGAGAGTTCGCGTCCCACTGTGGCGATGGTGGCCATTTGCATGGCGTTGCGCTGGGTCTCGCGATTAAGTTGCGCATTGCGAATGGCCGCACCGGCATTGGCCGCAATCGTGCTGAGCAGGCGTACATCCTCTTTGGTAAAGCGCTCCTCTTGCTGGGTGCTCTGTACGCTGAGCACACCAATGGTGCGCCTGCCCACCTGAATGGGCACACCCAGATACGACAGCGCCTGATTGCCCAGCCGCGTTGTGCCCATTTGGAGCGAGGCGCCGCCGATGTCCTTATTTAATAACATGGCTTGACCCGTCTCGATGATTTTGCCGGTGAAGCCCTGCCCCAATCGAATCGAGTCGAGCGTATCGCCAAATGAATAGGGAAAGTGGATCGTTTCGCCCAACTCATCCGTCAGCGCCAGATAGGCAATATCGGCCTGAAAAATATTGCGCACCTGCTCGCCCACCAGCGAAATCAAAGACTCAAGTTCCGATTCAGAGACCATGGCCGTACTGACCGTGTTCACCGCGCCCAGCTCGGCGGCGCGTTGCTCGGTCTCTTTAAGCAGGCGCTGTGTGACGGCAAACAGGCGCGCATTCTCCAGCGCCACATTCATGATATTTGCCAACGTTTGAAGCAGGCGCACATCCGACTCAGAGAAAAAATTCTCCTCATCCAAGCTTTGTAGCGACATGCCCACCAGCATGTCATCCTGTTGAAAAATGGGCACCACCGCCAGCGATTTCGGCGGCAGACTGCGCGCCGACTGAAAATCGGCGAACCCGCGCGCAAATTCATCGAAATTCTTGTTGACGATGAAAGGCTTGCGCGTCTTCATCACCTGCTCCACCATGTAGGTATGCATACTCGAAAACGGACGCGGCTTGGTCGGCCACACGCGGCCATTCTCGTAGGCATACTCATACGTCATCAGGCGCGTGGTGATGTTCGCTGAATAGATCGCCACAGTCTGCAACTTGAAAATCTCAACCAGTTTTTCCCCCACAGCCTCGTAAATAAATTTAAAATCCAGATTGGTTGCCAGCGATTCTTGCACGGCATTAATCACCGCCAACTCCGCATTGCGTTGCTCGGTCTCCTTGAGCAGACGTTGAGTCTCGTCGAATAGGCGCGCATTCTCCAGCGCCACGCCCATATTATTTGCCAGCGTCGAAAGCAGGCGTACGCTATTTTGTGAATAAGCATTCTGGGTATAGGTGTGCGCAGATACCACCCCCACCACCTTCTCGCCAACGATAATCGGAACACCCAGATAAGATTGAGTTATGGTCGGGTTCACCTCGATAGCTTCTGGTGGATAATACGCGCCCAGCGCCGCCGCCTCTTGCGCAGTTCCCAGCACCAACGGCTGGCGCGACCGAATCACCTTCGACGTCAGGCCCGTGCCCAAAGCAAAGGGCGCCATATTCTCCAGATACTTTCCCTCATCCCATTCATACACCGGTTTAATCATGTTGGCCTTTTCATCCAACATCAGAATCGAAGTCGCATCTGCCTTGAAAATTTCGGTGATCTTGTCGCCCACCGTGCGCGTGATGGTTTGCACATCCAACTGCCGCGACATGGCCTCGCCGATGCTGTTGATAATCTCCAATTCGGCCGCGCGCTGTTCTGTCTCGTTAAATAGCCGCGCGTTCTCCAACGCCACACTCAGGCTATTTGCCAGCGTTTGCAGAAGGCGCACATCTGCATCCGTGTAGGCATTCTCGCGCTTCCAATTTTGCAAATGAATCGTGCCCAGCACATTCTGCCCCGCGAAGATCGGCACCCCCAGCCAGGCCTTCGGGTCGCTTTGCTCGCCAACATACATCACCGCGCCGCGCGTCTGTTGTGAAAAATCCGCATTGATTAATAACGGCTGGCGCGACGAAATGATTTTTGAAACCAGCCCCATGCCAAAGGCAAACTCATTGTTCGCATGTTTCTTTCCATTTTCGTAATTATACAAAATGCGAATCAAATTATTGGGCTGGTCATACAAAGCCAGCACCACACTCTCCCCCTTAAAAATTTCCAGCAATTTATCGCCCACCGCATCAATCACACCCTGAAACTCAAGCCGCGAAGCCAGCGCCTGTTGGACGCTCTTCAGAATCGCCAACTCCGCCTCATGCTGACTCACCTGCGAGCGGACGCTCCGCCCGCCCCGCGCCGCGCTCGTCCCGCCCCCCGAGCGGGTGGCCGCTTTCGAGACATCTTTGCGCGCGCTGATAGGTTTTTTCGTCGCCGCCGCTTTACGTTTTGAAGTTGTAGACGTCTTCTTCGCTTTGGAAGATTTTCTCACTGCCATACCCAGACTCCTGTTTTTTCGTACTTGCCACAAGTATCATACAGTCCGAGCGGGGAAAAGTCAATAAATCCAGAATAACAACACAGATTCAATTTACGTGGCAGACATGTCGGCCACGTGTGTGTTCGCACAAAGGTTGTCAGCAACTTCAGGCTTCGGAAATCTTTAAGAAGCCTCCCCGTTTTAGGCGGCTCCATGCAGATTTCCGAAGTCTTTACGGCGAGTCTCTGAAACTGTTTTCATGCACACGGGTCGCCCCTACGGTAGCGCAAATACCTCTGTGGGCGTAACCTTCCCCTTAAACAACACCATGCCCAGCGACTCGGCCTTGAGCGACTCGGGCAAGCCTGCCTGGGTGGCTGAGTCGATCAGGATGACCCGACCCGCTTCTTTCGTGTGGGCTTCGATGCGCGCCGCCAGGTTGACGGCGTCACCCACGCAGGTATACGTCGCGCGGTGCTGAGTCCCCGCGTAGCCGGCCATCACTTCGCCCGAGGCAATGCCGATGCCAATTTTTATGGCGGGTTTTCCCACAGACACGCGCGCCTGATTGAAATCCTTGATCACGCGCACCATGTCCAGCGCCGCCAATACAGCGGACTGACGATGATCGCCTTTGCCCTGCGTGACGCCAAACATGGCCATCAGCCCGTCGCCGATGATCTGGTTGACAATGCCGCCGTGCTTTGCGATTGGCTCGAAGACCGCCGCAAAATAATCGTTGAGCATCTCCACCACTTCCTCGGCATCGTGACTCTCGGTGAAGGTGGTGAATGAACGGATGTCGGTGAACATGATGCTGGCGCGAATTTTTTTGCCGCCCAGTGAAAAGCCACTGGCCAGCAATTCTTCGGCCACTTCGTCGCTGGCGAAGGTGTGCAGGAGTTTGCGCTGTTGGTCGCGCAGGAATTTTTTCTCAAGGCTGACGGCGATGCGCGCCGCCAGTAAAGTCGGCTCAAACGGTTTCGGCAAATAATCTTCCGCGCCCAGGTTAATGCCTTTGATCACGCTTTGCAGGTCGTTGTTGGCCGAGATGACGATGACCGGAATATCGCGCGTGGCCGGGTCGGCCTTGATGCGTTCGAGCACGGCGAAGCCATCCAGGATGGGCATCATGATGTCTAGCAGAACAAGGTCTGGTGCGTTGTTGCGAATTTTTTCGAGCGCGTCTTGCCCGTTGACGGCGGCGATCGTCTCGTAATGCAGGTCGGCCAGTTCCTGTTCGAGATAATCCACATTGAACGGTTCGTCATCCACAATCAGGATGCGCGGGCGGATGGCCGTCATCTTAGGAATCCATTAAGTTTTTTGAGCAGTAAATCTTCGTCGAAGGGCTTGGTCATGTAATCGTTGCATCCCGCTTCGATGGCTTTGTCGTAGTCGCTTTGCATTGCGTGCGCCGAGAGACCGATGATCGGCGTGGACTTTATCGTCTCGCGGATTTTGCGCGTCGCTTCGTAACCGTCCATGATGGGTAGTGAGATGTCCATCAGAATCAAGTCCGGTTTTTTTTCGAGCGCGAGCGCCACACCTTGTGCGCCGTCTTTGGCGACGA
>VFKQ01000262.1 GCA_009885445.1 Anaerolineaceae bacterium
AGGACTTTTGATGAAACCTGCTCCCTTTGAATATCACGCTCCTACAACGCTCGAACAAGCATTGGACTTAATGAGTCAACACGCGGGCGAAGCCAAGATTTTGGCGGGCGGACAAAGCCTTGTCCCCGCGATGAATTTCCGCATCGTTCAGCCGAGCCTGTTGATCGATTTGAATCAAGTGGCGGAATTAAGTTACATCCGCGAATATGCTGATGTGATGCGTATCGGCGCGATGACGCGCGAACGACATTTGGAGTTTGATGCTTCGATTGCAAAGCGCATCCCTTTATTGCATGAGGCGGCTCCGAACATCGCGCATCCGCAAATCAGAAACCGCGGCACCATTGGCGGGAGCATCGTCAACGCCGACCCCGCCGCAGAATTGCCTGTGCTGATGTTGGCATTGAGCGCGCGCTTGAAAGCAAAAAATATTTCGGGCGAACGCTGGATTAACGCGCAGGATTTTTTTGTAGGGATGTTCACCACCGCGCTCGAACCCGATGAAATTTTAGTTGAGATTGAATTGCCGTTCATGCCGCCGCACACGGGTTGGTCGTTCATGGAAGTTGCGCCGCGCGCGGGCGATTATGCGTTGATGGGCGTCGCCGCGCTGGTGACATTGGATAGCGCAGGGAAATGTAACGATGCAAAACTTGTTTACTTGAACGCAGGCGATGGACCTGTTGACGCAAAGCAAGCCGCGCAACTACTGCATGGCGAAACGATCACAGAAAAAATGATTGACGAAGCCGCGGAGTTTGCCAGCCAAAAAGAAATTAATCCATTTGGAAATATACATACATCAATTGAATTCCAACGTCATCTTGCAAATGTGTTGACGAAGAACGTATTGAAGCAAGCAATGAAACGCGCGGAGGAAAACCTGCAATGACCCAAATATTTCCAATAACCGTCACTGTGAACGGAAAGGAATACACGCGCGAAGCCGAAGCGCGCATGTTGCTCAGCGATTTCCTGCGCCACGAACTCGGGCTCACTGGCACGCATGTCGGTTGTGAACACGGCGTCTGCGGCGCGTGCACAATTTTATTTGATGGCGAGTCCATGCGCTCGTGTTTGATATTTGCTGTGCAAGCACAGGGTCATGAGCTTACAACCGTCGAAGGATTGGCAAAAGATAAAGATGAAATGCATCCGCTTCAAAATGCTTTTTGGGAAGCGCATGGTTTGCAGTGCGGCTATTGCACGCCTGGAATCTTAATGACGATGATTCCGTTCTTGAAAGAGAATCCAAATCCAAGTGAAGATGAAATCCGCCATGCTTTATCGGGCAATCTCTGTCGTTGCACGGGTTATCAACATATTGTGGATGCAGTGAAGTTGGCGGCGGAGAAAATGCGAGAAATAGAGAAGTAGAGAATAGAGAGCAGAGAATAGTGGGTGGTCGAGTAGCCGCGTTCTTGGTTGTCGAGTTTATCGAGACATTGCGGCGTATCGAGACCAGAGACTGGTCACTGATCACGGATCACTGGTTACGTTGCGCGCTCACCACTTCAGACATAATCGCCAGCGCAATCTCTTCGGGAGACTGCGCACCGATGTCGAGTCCAATGGGCGCATGTAAACGCGAGAACTGCAATTCACTCATGCCTTCATTCAATAATCTTTCGCGTCGTTTTGCATTTGTGGTCTTGCTCCCCAACGCGCCGACATAGAACGCGGGGCTTGTCAGCGCAATCTTCAACGCGGGGTCGTCGAGCTTGGGATCGTGCGTGAGCATGGCAATCGCGGTCGAGCGCGTCACATTTATTTTTTGAAACGCATCTTCGGGCCATTGCTGAATCAACTCGTCCACATGTGGGAAGCGCTCATCACTGCTCCACGCTTTGCGCGGGTCAACGAGAATTGTGCGAAAGCCGAGCGTCTTCGCCAGCGTCACCAGCGAGATGGCAATATGCACGCCGCCGACAATCACCAGCGAGGGCGGCGGCAGAATGGCCGTGACAAATATTTCAACCGATTCACTTAGCGCAACGCGGCGCGAGTCGCCTTTTAAAAGAACATCCTTGCCAATTTGTAACACCGCCTCGTGCCATTCGTTGCCAACTGAGCCGGCCACGACTCCGTTTTCTGAAATCAACATCTGGTGTCCAAGCAAATCGTCTCCGCGAATGACGATGACGTGCACAACGGGCGTTTCATTTATGAGGCACGCAGATAAAGCGTGAAAAAATATTTCGTCGAATGCCTGCACAAAAATTTCGATGCTTCCCCCGCACGCCAGACCCACCTCCCAGGCGGTTTCGTCAGCGACACCAAAATGCAGGAGGTTGGGCAAACCCGCCGTCCGCGCGGAAAGAGCCGCGTCGAACACCGCGCCCTCCACGCATCCGCCACTGACCGAGCCGGCGATGCCTCCGCGCGGGGTGACGGCCATTGTCGCACCGGCGCGGCGCGGGGCCGATCCCCACGTCTGCACCACGGTGGCGAGCGCAATCGGCTCCTCCTGCGCAATCCAGCGTTCGATGTCGAGTAATATGTCGCGCATGTTGCGTTATTCTTTTTCGATTCTCTTTTTCACTTCGTCGTAAAATACCGCGGCCAATTTTTGCGAGACGGGCAGCATGAGACGGGAGACGAGGCTGGCCAGCTGACCTGAGACGTTTACATCCGCGCTCCAAGTGATGACCGTTGTGCCGGGTTGCCCATCGCTGAGTCTCATCTCGCTGACGGCGTCTGCCGCGCTACCCGTGGCCGTGCCGTGCGCCTTGATTCTGGCGCGATTGGGTTCGTCGAGTTCGAGAATATCCACGTCGCCGTTGAAGCGCGCTTTGACGGAGCCAAGCCCCACAGAGACGGTGCCGCGATATTTCTTGAGCGGCTCGATGACTTCGATTTTCTCGACGCCGGGCACGCACTGACCGAGTTGCTCGGGGTCGGTGAGAAAGTCCCAAACTTTTTTGCGCGGGGCTTTGATGGTCACTTCGCCTTTTAGTTGCATGGACTCTTTTCCTTTAGCAAAGGTTCTACCCGTGGGCAGTTTAGCGAGTGTAGCACACGCGCAGGCGGCGCGTCAACATTGGGGCGGCGAGTTGTTCTCCAGCGCGTATCTTTCGCCCGCAAAGCGGGTTTTTTACTTCGAGATGCGCACCCTGCGATTCCCACTGATTGCAAGTTTTACTCCCCGCCGCGAGCGGGAAATTCTGCGGGATTGTTCAGTATTGAATCGCCATGCCTTGATTGCATGGCGATTTTTCGTGCGGAGGTGCGATCAGTAGCGATAGTCTATTTTGCCACGCACATATTTCGACCAGGAGATTGAAAGAAATGGCCACAAAAACAAAAACAAAAAAACGCAAGCCAAATCATCCAAATCTACAACAGGAGAAAATGCAATGAATAAAAATGCCCCGATGAAAAGCGCGCCCATGGGCTACATGCCCAATGACACTCCGCCGATGTTACAGACCATCCTGCTCGGCTTTCAACACGTGTTGACCATGTTCCCTGCAACGGCATTTGTTGCGGCGTTCTGCGGTTTCCATGTCGGCACGGTCTTGCTTGCTTCTGGCGTTTCAACGATTGTTGCGTTATACCTTTCCCGCCGCAACATTGGAAACTTCATCCCGCTTTTCTATGGTTCAAGTTTCAGCTACATTGCGGCTTATCAGGGTATTTCATCCGCAGTGATGGGTACGCCCTATGCGCACTTTAGTGGCCCCCTGCCCGATGAAGTTATCAGCGTCATGCAAGCGGGCATCGTCATCACGGGTCTGATTAATATAGTAGTGGGCCTAATCATCCGCGCTGTCGGAAAGGCAAGTGTTGATAAGGTCTTGCCGCCAGTAATCACAGGCTCTGTAGCCGCCATTATTGGTTTCGGTTTGGCCAAAGCGGCAGTCGTTGACTTGGCCAGCAATAACTTCCTGATCGCCTTCATTACCTTGATTCTAACAATCATGTTCTCGGTGTATCTGCAAGGCAAGGGCTTTATTGGAATGTTGCCCGTCTTGCTGGGCGGTGTTGCTGGCTATCTAATCTCTGCGATTCTGGTTAAAGGCTCTGTGAACTTCCAGTCGGTAATAGCCGCGGATATTCTCGTAAGGCCAAACATTACCTTACCAGCTTTTAGTGGACCCTATCTCATCACAGCCATTGTCAGTATTTCAATTATGGCGATTGCAACCATTCCTGAATCCACCGCGCACCTCTACCAAATGAGTCTCTATATTGATCGCTTCGCCGAAGAGACGGGCCGAGAGAAAATCCATCTCGATAAAAACGTCGGCTTCAATCTCGTACTTGACGGAATTGGCGACTTTATCAACGGCTTGTTCGGCGCAACAGCGGGAACCAACTACGGCGAGAACAACTCGCTAATGGCCATCACCCGCAACTACTCCGGCCCGGCATTGATTGCCGCAGGTGTAATTTCAATCGTGTTAGGTTTTAGTGGACAGTTGGCCGCGTTGGTGGGCTCCATTCCGTTGGCAGTTAGCGGCGGATTGGCCATCTACCTGTTTGGCGTTATAGGCATGCAAGGCATCGCCCTCATGCAGGAAAATAATGTCAGCATGTTCCAACCGAAAAACCTGGCCATCGGCGCGGTCATTATGGTTGTAGGTATTGGCGGAAACATTGCCTATACAAACGGCTTGCTCCCCATCATCGTACCCGGCGTCTTCCCCAGCGGACTGCCCGCCATCGCCACCGCCGCAGTTTTAGGCATCGGACTCAACGCGGTCTTCTTGATCTTCAAGCCTTCAAGCGAGATGTAATTCGTTTCGCAGGTTTGAAAAAAACACGAGACGGCGAATCGCCGTCTCGTGTTTTTTGTTTTGTCGTAACGGCTAAAGCCGTTACGACAAACTCAACGCCCTCAACACCCCCGCCAGAAAATCATAAGTACGCCCCAGCGAAGGGACAAACATACGCTCATCCGGCGAGTGCGGACTCTCGATGGTCGGACCCAGCGAAAGCGTGTCCAGCCCGCCGCAACGGGCGCTGATGATGCCGCACTCGAGTCCGCCGTGAGTGACTTCCAATTTCGGTTTAACTCCATATTGCTTTTCGTAAACCGCCATGCACTTTTTCAATAATTCAGAATCAAGATTCGGTTTCCACGGCTCGCTCATGCTGACGCGCTCGGTGCGCGCGCCAGCCAGTTGGGCCACAGATTCAACGCGCCGGAAAATTTCGTCCAACCGCGAAAAAACTGAACTGCGCTGATTCGAAATCACGCGCAGAAAATCATCGTGCATCTCGACCACGCCGATATTGTTCGACGTTTCCACCGCACCCGAAACCTGCGCCGAAAATTCCTCCACGCCGTTGGGCAGGGACAGAATCAAATTCACAAAACGGCGTGTGTTCTCCTCGCTCAACAAACGCGTCGGCGCGGAGGTGGCCTCCAGCGAAAGCAAAAGCCCCGGCTCAGTAAAGGCATGTTCCACCGCCAGAATATTTTGAAAGGCTGCAAAGCGTTCGCGCAAAATTGCAGTCTGCTCTTTTGCGCACGCAAAAATCGCATCGGCATCGCGCGGAATCGCATTCGCCGCCGTGCCGCCCAAAAATGACGCCAGCCGAATCGGCGCGCCACGTTGTAATTCGTCCAGCGCGCGCGCCAAAATTCGGTTCGCATTGCCGCGATGTTTTTCAATGTCGCCGCCCGAATGTCCGCCGCGCAGGCCGCGCACTTTCAGCGCGAAGAACTCCTCCCCCGCCGAAATTTTTTCCCACTGCGCGGGCAGGTCCATCAACAAACGTCCGCCGCCGGCACAGCCCACGGTGAAAACAGTTTCATCTTCAGAATCCAAATTGATCAGCGTCTTGCCCGTAATCAGCTCCGCGTCCATTTTGTTCGCGCCCACCAAGCCGCTTTCCTCCTCCACCGTCAACAACAATTCCAACGCGGGATGCGTCAGCGACTCATCCTCGGCCAGCGCCAGCATCAACGCGATCGCCGCGCCGTTGTCTGCGCCGAGTGTGGTGCCATCTGCATGAATCCAATCGCCCTCGCGGATTAATCGAATCGGGTCGCGCATAAAATCGTGCGCCGACTCGGGCGTCTTCTGCCAGACCATGTCCATGTGACCTTGCAAAACGAGCGTCGGTGCAGATTCGCGTCCCGCGCTGGCCGGCACACGAATGACGATATTCCCCGCCGCATCTTTGTCCGACGTGAAGCGGGCTTGCCCAGCCCAATCCAATAGCCACTGACGAATCTGCGCCTCATGCTTCGTCCCGCGCGCAATAGACGAGACTTGCTCAAAAAAATGCAGAACGCGTTCGGTGTTGTTCATGGTTGACCCTTTGCATGTTTTGAATTGATTCGAAATTAAGTTTTTTGAAAATCCTGACGGATCGCCGCTGCACAATCAGTACTTCACGAAAGTGCGTTCTTTCCGCAGTTGTACTGCGGAAAGCGGACGGCAGTGCAACTGCCGCCCGAACTTTCGTGATCTACTGACAATCGTAATTTTGTTTAGCCCTCGCCGCAGGCAACAAAGTAATCGCGCAACACTGCGGATATTTTCGATTCTATCACCTGCGTTGCGGTTAACCCCGTCTGCCCCACAAATTGACTCGGCATCGAACGCGCGCATTCAGCGAATGGCCTGTCCGGTTGCGGTGTCGAAGAGGTGAAATTTTTCCATGTCGAGCGCCACTTGCACGCGCTGACCGAGACGCATTTTCGAGCGCGGGTCTACGCGGGCCACACAAGTTTGTGCGCCGCTGAGCAAATGTAAAAGGATTTCACTGCCGAGTAATTCGGTGATCTCAACGGCGGCGTGAATCTTTTCAGCCTGGATGTTCGGCGGCAGAAATTCGGGGTCGTGAATATTTTCGGGGCGGATACCAAAAACAACTTTGCGGCCTGCATGCGCTTTATATTGCGCCGCACGCGCGGCGGGAATGTTGAGTGTGAACTCGGGCGCGACGAGGCTCAGTTTGCCGGCGTCGCTTTTGAGTTCGGCGTTGAAAAAATTCATGGCGGGCGAGCCGATGAAGCCAGCCACGAATTGGTTATCGGGCAGGTCGTAAAGATTCTGCGGCGTGTCTATCTGTTGCAGTCTGCCATGATTCATCACGGCGATGCGCGTGCCCATGGTCATGGCTTCGGTCTGGTCGTGGGTGACATAAACAAAAGTGGTTTGCAAACGCTGATGCAGTTTACTGATTTCGGCGCGCATGGCCACGCGCAGTTTGGCGTCGAGGTTGGAGAGCGGCTCGTCGAAGAGGAAAACTTTGGGCTGGCGCACAATGGCGCGGCCCAGGGCCACGCGTTGACGCTGTCCGCCCGAGAGTTGGCGCGGCTTGCGTTCGAGGAGGTCGAATATCTCCAACGATTTGGCGGCCTCCTCTACACGGCGTTTAATCTCAGCCTTGGGCACCTTGCCGACCTTAAGGCTGAAGCCCATGTTATTGAACACCGAGAGATGCGGATATAACGCATAAGACTGGAAAACCATCGCAATGTCGCGATCTTTGGGGGCAACATCATTGACGACGCGCTCGCCGATTCTAATGTCGCCGCTGGTGACCTGCTCCAGCCCGGCGAGCAGACGCAGGGCGGTTGTCTTGCCGCATCCCGAGGGGCCGACGAGCACCAGGAATTCCCTGTCTGCAACACTCAGGCTCAGGTTGTTTACAGCAAAGGATTCACCAAATTTTTTTGTTACATTTTCATAGGTTACACTGGCCATGAGCGGGACTCCAATTTAATAAATTCTGAAATCTGAATTCAGACCTCATGCGGCTTAAACTGCGGAAGATATTCTTTGTGTTGCGCGAAGAGTAATTTCTCTCAAAGCAAATCGTATGCGCGCAGGATGCCCTCGAAGGCCTGCCTGCCATCGGCCAGCGCTTTTTCCTGCCAACGTTTTTCGCTGGGGAAAAAAAGTTCGTCATATTCGGCGCGGATTTCTTCTTCCGCTTTTTTAGTGACAACAGCATAGTGGCGCAGTTGGTTTTCGAGAATCGTGATGCGCAGACTCTTTAGCAATGCCGGAAGAGAGTCGCCGAAGGTGCCGAATTCAAAACCGCCGGCAAAAACTTTTGTGGCGGGAAATTCCGCGTCGCGCAGGCGGTAAACATATTCGCCCATGTCGCCGCTGATTGCGTAGAATTCGCGCGCATTCACCTTATGCACGAGCGGATAGTTGAAGCGCGCGGCGGTTTCGGCGGAGGGCGTGTCGTCGAGCGGCGAGACGAGCACGGTCATCTGGTAGCGCGGGCCAAAGCCGGTGTGGACGTCTACTTGAAAAAAGTTTTTATATTCGGCCAGGGCGCGGCGATACAAATCCATCAACACTTGCGTTTCTTCCTGCACATGTGTTCCGCCAAAGTAAATTCCTTTTTCATGACGATGCTGACCCAACAACGACGCGGCCCGCACGCGCGCGCGGCCCGGGCGAATCATCTTTTTGATGGCCGTGACCAAAAAGGGAATCGTCTCGGCGCGGATTGCGCGCGCCTGCCGCTGGGGATTAAGAAAAGATGCAATCAAATCGTATTCAGGATTAATTTCCGCGCGATATTTTCCATCGTAGACGAAGTTGCGGTTCAAGTCTACGTTGAGCGGGTTCACCCGTAGACGGTTCTGCATGCCCCAGGGGTTAATGGCATGGACGAGGAGCAGGCCAGTATTGTCTTTATTTAAGCGTGGCGCGAATTCGTCCATAAAGATTTTCAGCATCGCCGAGCCAACATAGCCTTCAATGCCGTGCTCGGCAGTGGAGATCATCACCAGGTTTTCTTTTTTGCGCGGGTGCGCCCACAGCCAGTCTATGCTCAGGGCTGGATGGTTTTTTAGCGCGTACGACTCGAGCGATGAGTCTGCCCATTGGGGGCGGACCCGCTCCACGTCGCGCAGGAAGCGGGCGCGGGAGGCAGAATACGATTCGGGGAAGAGAGAGTCCATTAAGTTGGGAATGTTTGGGGGGCGAAGAGTGCGCCGATGAAACCCGTTACGGTTTTTCTGGAAAGCATCAAACAAGTCTTCGCAAACTAAGATGGCACCTTCGGCGGGCATCTTGTATCTGGTGAGCAGTGATATACCGCGCACGGTCATAATTTGCGGTTTTGAGAATCGGGAAATCTAACCACGGATGAAAGGGATAAAAGGCAAGCCTTCGCGCTCTCAAATATCCTTCGCCGCTTCG